>DAOSUS010000002.1 GCA_035378955.1 Candidatus Hydrogenedens sp.
TTTTCCCATCGGTAACACTCCATATTCCATGGTTATTTGTAATAATACATTATATTATATACTTTACTTTATCCCTATAATAAGCATTATACAATTTTTTTAACAAAATTAACACAATTTTATCTAACCCGTCAAGATTTATTATCCTTCTATTATATATAAATATTTTGTTCAATTTCTTTTTTATATTTGAATACAAATTTTAAAAATATTTTTCAAATAGAAAATAATGTATATATGGTTAATGGTTATGGATATAAGAACACATTTAGAGGCATAGTAAGGTGCATAATGGTTATAATATGGTAGGGGTAATTCATGAATTACCCTTACATGAATTACCCGTACATAAAATATTCCTACATGTTTGGAAATAAGGAAAAACATTGATGATATTTAAACTGATTGAATGGATTTTTGGTTCCAGTAAAGAGCGAGCTGTACGGAAATTGCTACCTCTTCTGGATGCTGTTCGTGAAGAAGAACCACGCATTGTTAAAATGTCCAATGCGGAATTGCGTTCGCAAACGGCGATATTAAAAGAAAAACTGTCGCAGGGGACAACTTTAGATGATATACTTCCGCATGCATTTGCCGTAGTTCGTGAAACGGCAAAACGCGTAGTCGGGCTACGACCCTTTGATGTTCAGATAATCGGTGGTATTGTTCTTCATCAAGGGGGTATTGCAGAAATGGTAACCGGCGAAGGAAAAACATTGGTAGCAACCATGCCGGTGTATTTGAATGCCCTGACGGGAGAAGGTGTCCATGTGGTCACGGTGAATGATTACTTAGCACGGCGTGATGCGGAATGGATGGGACCTATCTATCAGTTTTTAGGTTTAAGTGTTGGACTTATACAGCATGATATGGATTTATACGAACGGCAGGTGGGATACCGTGCGGATATTACTTACGGGACAAATAACGAATTTGGGTTTGATTATCTCCGCGATAATATGGCGGTGCGTAAAGACATGCAGGTTCAACGCGGGTTAAATTATGCTATTGTTGATGAAGTGGACTCTATATTAATTGATGAGGCACGCACTCCCCTTATCATTTCAGGTCGTCCTGAACGGAGTTCGGATATTTATGTGAAAGTAGATGAGGTTGTTCGACGACTTCGTAAGGGAGAGCATTACGAAGTGGATGAGAAACAACGCTATGTGCTTATAACGGACGATGGTATGGAACAGGCGGAACGACTTTTAGGTGTGGATGATTTATTTACAGATACTAACATTGGAATTGTCCATATTCTTGAGCAATCGATACGAGCCCATAATTTATATCATCGGGATAAAGATTATATTGTTCGAGATGGAGAGGTGCTTATTGTAGATGAGTTCACCGGTCGTGCATTAGAAGGGCGACGCTACTCGGACGGACTTCATCAAGCCATCGAAGCCAAAGAACGCGTGCCCATACGCTTTGAGTCACAGACCATTGCTACGATTACTTATCAGAACTATTTCCGAATGTATAAAAAATTAGCAGGTATGACAGGAACCGCTATAACAGAGGCTCTGGAATTTAGCAAAATCTATGGACTTGAGGTAACTCAAATTCCTACCAACTTACCTTTAATCCGCGAAGATTTGAATGACCTTATCTTTGCCACAGAAGATGGAAAGTTTCGCTATGTAGTAAAAGAAATTAAAAAAATACATGAAACAGGTCGCCCCATTTTGGTAGGAACGGTCAGTATCGAAAAATCCGAAAAGTTAGCCCAATTATTAGAAGGTATCGGTATTGATGATTATCAGGTATTAAATGCAAAACACCATGAACGCGAAGCCGTAATTATTGCCAATGCAGGGAAAAAATCAGCCATTACCATCGCTACAAATATGGCAGGTCGTGGAACCGATATTAAATTGGCGGAAGGGGTTCGTGAATTAGGTGGATTGTATATTATCGGCACGGAACGACATGAAGCACGGCGAATTGATAATCAACTACGAGGTCGTGCCGGCAGACAGGGAGACCCTGGAACTACTCGATTTTATGTAAGTCTTGAAGATGAAGTAGCACGGCTTTTTGGTGGAGACCGTGTTAAAAGATTGCTGGACATGTTTGGTAGTAATAGTGAAATGGACGAGCAACCTTTAAGCCAGCGTATGGTCTCACGCTCGATTGAACGGGCACAAAGGCAGGTCGAAGAATATAACTACGAAATTCGAAAGCATCTGCTTGAATACGATGAGGTTATGGATAAGCAGAGGAAATATATCTATTCCATGAGGCAGGAAGTGCTGGAAGATAAAGATGTGACGGAACGCCTGCAAGAAATGATTACGAATATTATTTCCGATGTCATTGACCAGTTTGCTCCGGAAGACCAACTGCCAGAAGAGTGGGACCTGGAAGGTTTACAAAAACAATTAAAAAAGATATTCAATACAGATTTTAATTTAAGCGGTGAAAAGGAAGAAGAGCCTATCTCGCTGCGTGAGAGCCTTTTTAAACAGGTGTTAAGGGAATATGAACGGCGTCATACCTTGCTTGAAGTGGAACTACAGAAACAATATGAACAACAAACGAGAGAAGGACAAACTCTCCCACCGGTAAACTTTAAAAAGATAGCCCGAAAACGCATTCATGATTTAGAACTTATGGTATTGTTGCGAGCCGTGGATGAAAAATGGATTGAACATTTATATGAAATGGATTATCTCAGAGAATCGGTGCGTCTTCGTGCTTATGGACAGAGAGACCCCTTACTGGAATACAAGCAGGAAGCTTTTGAATTATTCCAGAATTTAATACAGTCCATCGAGTTAAATGTTATTCAATCGCTATTCCGTATTACAGACCCGGAATATCGCAAAAAGAGAAGTATCCCTTCTCGTGCTACGGGGGCGACTATGGAAGATGACCCCTTTGCTCATTTGCAACGGTATAGTTACATTGCGGCAGATAAAGAAGCCGACCGTAGTTTTTCCGCTTTCGATACAAGAAAGTTTGCTCTGGGAGGGCAATCCGTTCCAGGGGGTGGAACCACAGAAGAAGCAGAAGAAGAAAAACCGAAACGGGTACCTGTTCGTGTCGGACCGAAAGTAGGACCGAATGACCCTTGTCCTTGTGGCAGTGGAAAGAAATATAAAAAATGCTGTGGAAAACAACTCGTATAATCGCTCTGGTCTCTATCGTTCTTTTTTGGATCGCTATGATGACCCTATTATTCATTCGGGAAGGATATTTTACAAAATCTACATGGAGTTTTCCTGAAACACGATGGGAACAATATAAAGATTGGCGGGTCGGTGTATATACAAACGATGATAAAAAAGTAGGATATGTGCAGATTACAACAAACCCGGAACCGATGAGCCCCTATGGACCTGCATTTAAAATGACTATTACATTCCGATTGGATACTGTGATTTTCTCCTTTCCTGTAAATTTATCTATTCGTGGTTTTGCATGGTTTAGTCAGCGGAAGGGTTTGGAAAATTTTCAGTTAGCACTTCGTTCCGATGAGAGCGACATCAAAATATCGGGTGAATATGATGGATATCAATTAAAGGGAGAGATAATAACCGGTAAAGAAACAGTTCCTTATTCCCTACCTGTCGGCAGGAATTTTTTACTTACTGCAGGACCGGCTTTACCCTTAATGGATACCCCTGTTTTAGAACCTGGCCAGAGTATTACTGTAGATGTTTTCGACCCCCTTTCCCGTTCCGTGCAGAAATCTATCATAACTTCCCAGAGCAAAGAAACTTTACAGATAGCAGGAGAAAATATTGATACTTACCGTATGACAGTAACTTTGAGTGGGCTTACATCAACGGTATGGGTTACCCCCGACCAGGAAGTAGTTCAAGTAACAACACCTTTCGGTTTGAAACTTAAGAAAATAAGTCTCGCAGAAACAACAGCACACATTCCGGACAGCGAAAAAGGGGATATAATCAGTGCAACAGCCATAAAACCTAAAGGGGTAAAGCCTTTCCGCGGAGCCAGGCAAATGTGGGTGAAAATTGAGGGATTAACAAATATCAACCAACCCCCCGTATCCACATATCAGGTAAGAACAGCTCAGGGATATTTTATCAATCCACCTGCAGAACCCAAATCGCTTCCCCTGACAGAAAAAATCATGCGGACAATCCCAGACAATACGCTTACAGGAGACGCATTAATTCAGTCGGAACATCCCAAAATTCAACAAATGGCAAAAGAGATTGTGGGGACAGAACAGGACCTCTGGAAAAAGAGCCAGAAAATTTATGATTGGGTTTTTAAAAATATAGAAAAGAAAATATCTCCAAATATTCCGTCTGCTTTGACGGTTCTTGAAACGCGTCAGGGCGATTGTAATGAACATGCAGTTCTTTTCACGGCACTTGCCCGTGCCGTTGGAATACCCACACGGATATGTATTGGATTGGTATGGAGTGATGAATTACAAGCCTTCGGTTATCATGCATGGGTAGAAGTATTTGTCGGAGATTGGACACCGATAGACCCAACTTTAGGGCAAGCTATCGCAGATGCTACACATATTGCCCTGATTTATGGGAATATTGAACAATGGTTCCGCCTCAGTTCTTATGTGAACCAAATACAACTCGAAATTATAAATGTAGAGTAATAATTTTTCCTTTTATAGATACTCTGCAATTTGAACAGCGTTATATGCAGCACCTTTAAGGAGATTATCCGCAACAATCCACATATCCAATGCACTGGGATGGGAAATGTCTTCACGAATTCTGCCTACAAAGGTTTCCCACCGTCCTACGGCTACCGTAGCCAAAGGATATACTTGTTTCGCGGGGTCGTCCATTAATACTACACCCGGAGCATTGGCAAGTAATTCGCGTGCTTTCTCTACAGTTACCTTCTTTTCTGTTTGTATATTTACAGATTCGCTATGACTATTAATCACCGGAACGCGGACTGTGGTAGCTGTTACCTTGATATTGGGGTCACCCATAATTTTCTTGGTCTCGTTGACCATCTTCATTTCTTCGTTCGTGTATCCATTCGCCTCAAAGGCATCTTTCTGCGGAATTTGGGGAATACAATTAAATAGAATTTGATGAGGGAAAACCTTTACTTCTAAAGGCTTTCCTTCTACATACGCCTGTATCTGATTTATTAATTCTTGAACCGCATTCTGTCCCGCCCCTGAAACCGCTTGATAAGTGGAAACTACAACCCGTTGTATTCGGGCGAAATCATGAATAGGTTTTAAAGCAACTACCATTTGTATGGTAGAGCAATTCGGATTTGCGATAATCCCTTTATGATTTTTGATTTCATGAGCATTAACTTCCGGGACCACTAATGGAACTTTCGGGTCCATGCGCCAGGCACTTGAATTATCAACAACAACACAGCCATCTTTTGCTGCAATGGGTGCAAATTTCTTGCTTGTGCTTCCACCTGCGCTAAAAAGGGCTATTTCAATCCCTTTGAATGAATTTTCATCAAGAACTTCAACAGGAATTTCTTCTCCCTTATAGGCTAACTTTTTGCCTCGAGAACGCTCCGAAGCAAGGAATTTTATTGCCTTAACAGGAAAATTCCTATTTTCCAATGTTTCTATCATTTTCCTACCGACCAAACCGGTAGCACCCACAACAGCAACTACTTTGGGATTCATATACACGACTCCTGTCTTATAAGTTATTTCGGTGGTTGTTTATATAATAGAAAAAGTTACTTTTTTACAAATGCTATCCAAGGTATGAATCTAACGCAGAGGCAAGAACTGCTTTCTGGGTTAGACCAACGAACCTTTTAACTTCAGTTCCATCTTTTATTATTACAAGCGTAGGAATACTCGAAACGCCAAACTGTTCTGCTAATTCAAATTCTTCATCTACATTTACTTTTCCAATCTTTGCCTTACCTGCGTAATCTTTTGCTAACTCTTCAATTATCGGTGTCATCATCCTACACGGTCCACACCACTCCGCCCAAAAATCTACAAGGCTTACACCCTTCGATGTTTCTGAAGAAAAATTATCTTTGGTAAATGTCATCGCCATATTAAACTCCTTAAAATATATTTTTCAAATGATAAAAATCATAATTCCGTAATAATTAAAACTACATCATTATATAATTTGTTCCCTTAACTTTTCAAACTTTATTTTTTCTGCCAATGATTGAATATAAAATCTTTTAATAAATATTGCAATTATTTTCTAATTCTTTGAATTTCAAAAAGGAGTTTGTAAAGAAACACTTTTATCGTGTCTTTCTTTGCAATTCATCTTTCATATTGTGCGTATTGTAGTTTATGTAGTCTATTCTTAATCTTATAAAGAAATCCCCCATACTTTCTTGTATGGGGGATTTAAGAAACTATCTATCATTCAATATTATTGATTGGGAAGTTGGACTGTGTTGTTGTCTTCTTGCTCTGGAGGTTTAATTTCCAATAATTCTACTTCAAACTGAAGTAAGGCATTCGGTGGAATTCGCTGATTGCCATCTTTACCATAAGCAAGGTTGGGAGGAATGAAAATTTGCCACTTGGAACCTACAGGCATAAGTTGTAAGGCTTCAGTCCAACCTTTTATAACACGATTTAACGGGAAGGTTACTGGTTCCCCACGGTCATAGGAACTATCAAAAGTTGTTCCATCTAATAAAGTGCCTTTGTAATGAACTGTTACGCTGTCGGTTTCTTTTGGTTTAGGTCCATTCCCTTCCTTCAGTATTTTATATTGTAAACCGCTGGGTAATGCGACCACACCTTCTTTTGTTTTGTTCTCTTCAAGGAATTTCTTTGCTTCTGCTTCATTTTTTACCGCGTCTTCTTCCCGCTTTTTCATCTGGGCTTCCATAAGGTTTTGCTGGAAGGTGCGAATACAGTTCTGCATTTCTTCATCTGTCATAGCCAGTTCTTTGTTGTCCAGAACATCATTGATGGCTTTATTTAATACCTCTAAATTAGGTTTAGTATTTAACATCTGAAAAGTCTTCGCTACATTCACACCTAAGGTATAGCAAAGTTTATCCACATCATTTTCAAATTTTGGCTTTTCTGTATCCTGTCCTCTTACTGGATTTATAAAAAGCAAAAGAGCGGATACTAACAAACAAGATGTAATGAGAATAGATTTACCCTTTAAAACTGACATTTTTTTCTCCTTTGAAATTGAAATTTTAAGGTTTCGATGGGGAGTCTCAAACTTTCTGAAAACAGCCCAATTTAGATAGAGCATACTCCTATTGCATATATAAAATCAAATTGTCGGTCTTTACAAAATAATCTGAAGAATGAATTGGTAACCTATATTTGTAAAGATATTAATCATATAAAATATTTGGCAATCTACTTTTATAGCGATTTTTTATTTTTATTGTTCATTGTGTAATAATAAAAAATAATGGAAAAGTAAGGATAAATATCTCTTAAAGGGGAATGTTATGAAAGTATCTCTTACATTAAGGTTGTTAATCTTAGGTGCGATTTTTACAATACTTCCTGCGGTAATTATTTTCTTGAATGTTTATGTACAGAATAATAAGGTATTGGATTCGGTACTGAGTGAAACAGAGAAACTTTCTAATTCGGATTTAAAGCATATTACAGAAGGAGTGTATAGTCTTTGTGAGACTCAGCAAGAAGTATTAGAGAATTTTGTAGGTAAAAGTCTGGATGTTGCTCATAAGTTGGTAGAGGTATCGGGTGGTATATCTGTAAATACGGATTCCCTTTTAACATGGGAAGGGACAAATCAGTTTACGAAAGAAAAACAAAGTGTAACACTACCACGAATGAAGATAGGGGACAAACCCATAGAGCCCAATAAGGACCCCAAAATTCCTTCTCCTATTGTAGATGAAGTAAAAAATTTACAGAATGTAACCTGTACTATCTTTCAACGAATGAATGATAATGGAGACATGTTGAGGGTATGCACTAATGTATTGACAAAAGAAGGACAACGGGCAATAGGGACTTATATTCCAGTAAAAGAACCTGATGGTAACCCCAATGAAGTAGTTAATACGGTATTAAAAGGAGAACGATATAAAGGACGTGCCTTTGTTGTTGACCGCTGGTATATAACTGCTTATGACCCCATATATGATTCCGCAGGAAAAGTTATTGGAATGCTCTATACGGGTATTCCACAAGAAAGTGCAACTGCCTTGCGTAAAGCGATTATGGATATTGTAATAGGGAAAACAGGCTATGTCTTTGTTCTTAATGGGAAAGGAGCTAATAAAGGATATTGTGTAATCTCCTATAAAGGAACAAGAGATGGACAAAACGAATGGGAAACCAAGAATGCAGATGGAGAATATTTCATCCAGAACATCATAAATAAAGCCTTGAAACTAAAAGGAAAAGAAACGGCAATTCATTATTATACATGGAAAAGAGCCGATGACCCTGTGTCCCGAAAAAAAATTGCCATGATTATGTATTATGAACCCTGGGATTGGGTTATTGGTACCAGTGCTTATGTGGATGAACTTCAGGAAGTAGAAGCCAAAATTCGGGGAACATTTCGCAATCAGATTGTTCTAATAATTATACTTACCGCGATAATTCTTGTAGTTGCCTTAATAGTCTGGTTCTTTATGGCAAAACGATTGACTTCTCACATGACAGATTTGTCAAACCTGTTGAACGAATCCGCAAATCAGGTAGATGCCGCCGCAGAGCACTTAGCCAGCAGTAGTCAGGATATGGCTTCTCAGGTGAGCAATCAAGCCTCTTCCTTAGAAGAAACTTCTGCTTCCTTAGAAGAAATTTCTTCTCATGTGCAGGAGAGTGCCTCAAATTCAGAAGAAGCTAAAAACAAAATATTAGAAATCCAAAATGCTACAGAACAAAGTTCGATAGCAGTAACAGAACTTAATCAGGCTATGGGGGCTATTAAAAAATCGTCTGATGAAACAGCAAAGATAATAAAAACCATAGAGGAAGTGGCTTTCCAGACCAATCTATTAGCTCTCAATGCGGTCGTAGAAGCGGCTCGTGCCGGTGAAGCAGGAAGAGGTTTCGCCGTGGTTGCAGAAGAGGTGCGTAATTTAGCACAGCGTAGTGCCCTTGCGGCGAAAGAAACGGCAGAATTATTGAAACAATCCCAGATAAATGTTACCAAAGGCGCAGAGGTATCTGAAAAAGTTTTCTCTGCTATACAAACCATTACCGAATCGGTCCAGAAGACAGTTACTCTTATTACCGAAATATCGACAGCAAGTGTTGAGCAGGCGCAAGGTATTGAGCAGATTAATCTGGCTCTATCTTCTATCAATCAAGTGTCTCAAAATATTTCCGCAACTTCTGAAGAAACTGCTTCCACAGCGGAAGAACTCTCGGCTCAGGCAATTCAATTAAAGAACGCCGTTAATTCCCTTTATGCTATTATCCGTGGGGATAAGTAATTGGTTTTAACAGACGAAAAAACACGAAGAACAAAGATTTCCCGAAGAAAAATAATATTCAAGATAGCCTTATTGTGCTTTATTCGATGATAAGAATTCCTGGTAAGATGAGAGGATTTGTTCTTCATTCATAGGGGCAATAATCATACGGACAGTAGTTTCAATTTTCTGCCCTGTTTCTAATGTTTTGCCGAACAATGAGAAATACATGGAATAGTGTGTGTTTCCTGCTTCGGGAGTTAATATAGCAAAGCAATTATCTTTGCGTGCCATTTGAACTACAGCGAGATTTGTCTCTTTATTTATACGGTAAATAATTGGTTCTTTATAGAAGGGGCGGATTGTCCAATCCACAGGGTTTGGCGGAATAGTCCAGCGTCCATCCTGGATAATTTGAATGGCTTGTTCATCTCTTGGGAAAGCCTGCCATACTCCTGCGTCCCCCGGTGTAGGAAGGAACTTATCTCCTTCCTCTGTTTGTGCATATACATAAGATTCGGGAAATTTATCCGTCAGGTAGGAAGAGAGAAAAATTTCAAAGTCAGGCAGGGATTGTTTCGCTTCGACGGAGATATGAAGGTCTAATGTTTGTGGATTCACCCATTGATATATGGTAGACAGGACGAAAGGATGTGCTTCATCTGCTTCCCACAATACCTTCATTGTTTTTCCATCTAACAATTCGGTTTTGCTTTGCACACTACGCATGCTTTCTCCGAACCGCTGGTTTGTTGCGAACACACGATAAAAATTCAGCAAGCCCGGTAGTGCGGGCGGATTGTTAGAAATCTCAAGTTCTGGCGAAATGGAGAAAAACGGCACGAAACCAATAGATTTACCTTCAAAACGAAAAGTTCCTTTTAGTGAGCCTGTATCTACAAGGTATTCACCCGTAAATTTTTCTGAAGCAACAAAATAGGGTTTTTCTTCGGTCTGTTTGGGCGAGGATAGTTTTTCTTTTCGAGCAGGGTCAAAAAGTTCTTTCATTTTATAGTGGACATAAGGCTGTTTTGCGGCGTCTTCTGTTCCTTTGGCATGAGCGACCCACAATTCAAGGTCTGTGGGGCAGTAAAGGACGCTGTGAAGATTGGTATTTACCATGGCCACTGCTTTGAGTATCTCTAATGCAATATTCTGGTCAATTTTGCCGTAATTTTCTTTTATTCGTGTTGCCATACCTTTATATCGATGGTCATAGGAATTCGAGCCGTAAGGCATATTCGGTGCATTTGCACAGGTTTGTAACGAGCGAATGGTTGGGTCCATGGCTTCATCAGCACGCATAACTGCGTTCTCAATAGGAATTGCATATTCCACTGTTTCACGAGGGTCATTATCCGTGAATATAGCCACATGATGAGCACAGGTCTCATACGCCAGAGCACGGTTTTCATCCCCATCGGCAATAACATAGTTATAACCTACAGTATGCCGTGCTTTCTGGATAACCCCGGTTACCTGGTCTAAGGTAGAGCATTCTTCTAAAATTCGGCGTAGAAGAAGTTCCAGCGGAATACCATCTATGCGTCGGTCTTTATTGGTGGCTCCAATCTGGGCAATAGATACCTTGCGATTGTTCATACCCGAGAGCACACCAATAGCACAAGCATAACCAACAGAAACAAAAGAATTCAGTCCCTGTGGTTCATAACAGAAAGTTACGGCGGTCTCCTGAATGCCCGCTTCCATAATCCAATCAAGATTTCTGCCGTGATACATTTTTCCATCTACTGTGGCTTTTCCCCATACCGCAAACGAACTACAACCCCGTTCTGTAATAACAGAAACTACATGGATGCGACGCAAATCTTGAAGGCTTACATCGGCACCATCGGCAATCCCTTCCAGTTCACGAGAATACCGTAACGGGATATGCGGTGAACATAATCTCCATGTAACATCCAGTATTAATTTGGCGGCAAACTTTGGCAATCCAACTTCCTTTTTAGCCAGTTCCAGTAATTCATCAAATCGAGCCAAACTGCGGTGAATAACATCCTTTAAAAGCACACCGCGTTGAAAGCCCATTTCATACGGAGTGCCTTTTAAATGGATAACTTTTGTCCCATCAATTTCTTCTAAAAATGCCTTTTGCATATCTACTGCTTCATGAGGACCTCGTGTAGGATAGAGCCAGAAATAGAAGCCTGCACATAAAACCACCCCGACAAAAAGGATGGGAAGGATAAAACGGATTTTCTTTTTCATGGGATTTCTCCTGTAAATTAAAAATATTTTTATCTTAAATGTTTTAAATTAGTAACAGAATGGAATTATCTATTATAACAGTATTATTTGACTTTCCATCTCAAAAAAAGTTTTCATCCGTTTCTTTTTCCTTGGGTAAAACGGCTATACATCCTCAATGATTGAAATGGGGATTGATAGATTGTTGGCAATATCAGGAATATCTTTTCTGTATGTAAACAGGATTATCTGTTGCTCTTCCCCTAATGCTTTTAAGGTTTCTAAAGATTGTATCCATTGAGGGTAATCGTAAGATACAAAAGGATTGTCTAACAGTAACGGGAGTTGTTCTTTGAGAAAATGGGGAATTTTCATAAGAGCGACACGCATGGCGAAATATAATTGTTCCAGAAGAAATGGATTTGATGAAAGTTCTTCAAGAGGTATTGCTTTTCCTGTTTGAGCAGGAATAACTTTCAGGGTTAGGTCTGGGTCTACAAGAACTCCTGTGTATTTGCCCTTTGTTAGATGGGTGAGTAAACGGCTCATCTCATTTTGTAATGGCTGTGCAATTTTATGATACCGATATGTAGAGAGTTGCTGTAATACAGATATTGCTAATAACACACTTTCTTGCTCGTATTGCAGGGTTTTCCATTGAGTTTCATAATAATATTTCTCTTCAGCAATTTCATTTAATGGTCGTGAGTTTTTCATCCATTCTTCTAACTCTGATTGAAGGACCTGTATATCCTGTTGAATTTGTTCGGCTTCTTGCTCTTTCTGGTTCATGAGCGATTGTAATTGTTCTTCATCTTCGGCGGGAACAGAAGGAACAAAATCCTGTGTTTGCTTTTCCAGGTCTTCAATGGTTTCATCATTCAGCAATTGTTGAAGTTGGAGTTTCGTTTGTTCCATTTGCGAAAAGATAACATGGGCTTCTTCGGCACGGGTGTATTTGTTTTTCCACTCGGAGATGCTGCTTACTCCTGCCAGTTCTAATATCTCCTTAATTTGCTTCTGATTTTGAGAGATTTCCTCCTCTACCTTTTGCAATTGTTGATTCATGTCCAATCGTTTTTTGCGAAGTTCCGACACTTTTGTTTTTAGTCCGCCATATATTTCTTCGGCGTGATAGTAGGAACGGAATGTATCCTGTGATAAGGCTTCTTCGGATTGGAGTAATCCGGATTGAATGAGTTTATGTCCTATTCGATTAAATATTTCCTCTTGAATTTGATGGTGGATTTTCTTTATGTATTCTTCTTTTTTTGTTATGGTATATGTTAATTGCTGGTATTGTTCTTGTAAGTCCCAGAGTCTACGATGATACATTCGCACTTTTTCCTGCAATTCAAATACTTTCCGCCGATTTTGCTCCATTTTATCCGTATTTTCCAGAGGCAGGCCTACTTGTTCAAAAAGATTTTGCACCTCTTGAAAAAGGTCATTAGTTCGAGACTGATTAATCGTAAAAAGTTCCTCAGTTTTATGAATGCGCTGAATCAAATCTGCTTCTTTTTTTAGCCACACACAGTATTCGTCATAAAGCCCCTGCAATTCTCGGGTGTGCTGTAAATGAGCTTTATTCAGTAATGCCGTTATAGGGTGTTTGTCAATATATTCAAAGGTAACAATTTTCTGAATTTCTTCTTTCAATTTCTGCTGGAAAATATCTATATTTTTGAGGGTTCGTTTGCTATTTATGTAGGAACTCATAAAATATAAAAAGCCTATTCCAACGGCACCCGCAAACCATAAAGATTCTGTTTTATGCATTTTTATAAACATATAGAGCAAAGCAATATCCAGCAAAAGACAAAATAACCCAAATAGCAAGTTTGTGGGTTGTTGGGAAAGTGTTTCTTGTTTAATTACCTCTGTTTCCTGTAATTGTCTTTCTAATTCCTGTTGTTCCTCTTCCGGCTTATCTTTATATTTCAAATACTCATCTACCAATCCAGCGAAGTCGGTTATACCGGCGAATAACTCACGAAACGGCTGTATTTGTTCCTGAACGCGGGCATATTCTTCTTTGAGTTCATTAAGTTGAAATTCACTTTTTTGTGTTTCATTTAACGAACTTTTATACATGTCAATGGCAAAATCGGTTTTCTGATAGAACATATCATCTTTTTGTATTACCCAGGGAAGTTCGGAAACAATCTTTTCTACTTCTTGAATATGTTCAGTTATCTTTTCTCGTTGATGGTATAATTCCTTTAAGACTTCTTCATTACTGTTTATGTGCTTTAAATATTCCTCATATTTATCTTGATAATCCTTAATGTAATCAATCGGGATAAAGGAAGAATGGTGAATTTCGAGTTCGAGATTATTTATTTCCTCAGAAATACTCTCAATTTCATTTTGTAGTTTTTGCTTCTGCATCTCTGCATGATTGATAGCCATTTCTGATTGAATAACATATATATTCTGGTCCAATGGAAAATTTTTATAGCTAGAATAAGCGAAAGACCGTGCCGTCAGTTCATCTAATTTATCGCGGAGGGCTTTTGCATCGTTTTTCCTTCTCCAAAGGGCATATTGACGGGCATATTGCAATTTTTCTTGCAGTTCCTTATATTCCCGTTGAACCGTGTTTAGTTGTTCTTTATATTCTTTCAAGGACGCCCTCTTCTGCGGGATTTTTTCAAGATTACCCTTTGCTTGCTCATATTCTTCGGATAACTTTTTCAATTGCTCCGATATAAAATTTCGTGGGCGTTTATAAGTGCGTTCTGTCCCGATAGATTGCAGGTATTCCTGAAAAGTCGTGATTATGTTGTTTATGGATTGTTCCGTTGTTCCTGTATCTATTAAACAAAGAAGATGCTCTCTTATTCTGTTACTGTGGGTAAAAGAATTCAGGTCATCTATTGTCTTTTTTGAAATCGAAGCAAGTCCTGTAAATATTTCGCGGGATAAATCTAGATGATTTTTTATAAAAGCAGGTTCCCCATTCGGATATACAGGAAAGGTATCTGTTATATCATTTACATCCAGTCCTTCATAAATTTTTAAGAATGCTTCCGGTGCAAATACTCGATGAAGATGTATCACTTTCCCTGTGTCGAAACGGTAGATAATATTTCCACGATAATCCGATGTATGCCAGGGTGTATATTTATAATAATTTTCGGAAAAGGAGGCGTTTTTCTTTCTGGAAGTTTTTTGTCCAAAAAGCATATCCAGCAAGAATTGAAACAAGGTGTTTTTCCCATTTTCATCTCTAACAAAAACTATCTGAAACCCCTTCCCAAATTCAAGGGATACCTTTTGTAGTTTCCCGAAACCGTAGATGTGTCCTTTTATAAATTCCATTCTGGTGGGACCTCACATGTTTCGACAGTGGGGATTGTTAGTTTCACTCCTCCAGCAATTCTTGCCGTGAGATGGCGGGCTCGCTTTGCCATACCGCTAACGGTAGGGCTCGGTGCATACTTCTGCTCTTCTGTTATTTGCTTGAAAAATTCAGATAATACGGTAATTTCACGGAAGTCCTCTATACTTTCAAAGCCTTCTATCTCTCCATCACAACTCCAAGTGAAAGAGAGATTTTCTTCTTGGATAGAATTCACCACCTCTGGAATCTTGTTCAAAATAGAGGGAAAAATTGTTCCAGAGAAACGGATATGAGCAACACAAGGTTTCTGTACCTTGGCTAACTCGTTCCGCAATTGTGTATAAAGCTCTTCTTTGTTTGTAATTGAGGATATATCTATATTTATAACGGAATAAAAATTTTTCTGTAAGGATATATGTTCTATCTGCGAAACTTCCCACCGATTATTATTGGATTGGAAACGAATACCCAGCACTCCAAACGGAGGGGTGTCGTCTATACTTAGGGGGTCGGGAAGACCACAACAACACGCTGTTAATTGGGAGGTATTGTAAAGTTGTTTAAAACTATGTCCCTTTCCTATTCCAACATACGAAATAACATCGGGGACTTTTTCAAACCATGCTGATAATTCGTTCTTGTCATCGAACATGGGCCAATCATAAGATAAAAGGATATGATTTCTGCCATCATAGCCCGAAGGACAATTAAGTTCGGTAAAATTTCTTGTTTTTATATCGTTTTTTGTCAGTGTATAAACCACAAACGGGGTTTTGTCTTCTTCCCACATATTTCTTATGTCGGAATTCATTATAGTCACATTTTCAGGAAAAGTGTTCAATACATACGGGGAATGTTTTGTGATAGGGTCGGAGTTGCCAGGAATAATAATGACAGGAACAGGTTTAATGGCATCACATCGTTCGCATAGATATTGAAGGGTTTGTTCGGTTGTGTATTCTGCATCCAATAAATTCCCGGTTATAAATAAGGCATCCGCTTTATATTCAAATACTTTATTAATAATCGCATCGAATAATTCTCTTTGTCTTTTTCTTCGTTCTTGACCGTATTGCAGATTTGAGCAAGAAAAAAAAGGCTTATCGAAATATAAATTTGCAGTATGTAAGATGAACATGTTGCTTTTAACCTGTAACAGTTTGACTAAGAGTATATTATATCAATTTGCGGTTCCTGCTTTGCCATAGCATCTGTAAAGCCTCGATACCGCCAATATCGCAAAATGCGGCGATACATCCTTTGAAGCAATTTTGAATCCTCTGGAAGTTTTAAACACAAACGGTGGTAATAAGGAATAAGTAGGGCATTAATAATTCGTGTGGGATAGGGGAAATAAAGTTTGTAATTAACAACTATCTGGTAATCATTGGGAAATAATCGTAAATAACAGCCCATGGAATACCCCCGACGATAATGATACCTACACATATCTATATAGGAATTCCCTTTCCAGAGCCAGCATAGGGCTTGATTATCAATATGAAGTTTGCACCCAGCTCGCGATAAGCGTCTCACTAATTCCACTTCCGCAAATTCCACGAAGTAAAAGGACTTGTTAAATGCTCCGCCTCGAAGAATAAGGTCTTTGGGGATACTCATGTTATAGATAGAAAAATGGAGAGGAGTTACCTGGATAACTTGCTCCGTTGAAGGGGGTTCATCTTCCGGTAGTAACCATGGGGTCAGGCTCTTAGATGGAAGTCGTGGATGGGGAAGCAAAGCACCCCCTATACAGGCGTTTCCTTCGTATGCGTATTGGAGTTGGACATGTCTTTGCACCCAATTATTACTGGGCAATACCTCCGGTTGGCTGCATAATATCCATTTCCCTCTTGCCTCGCGGAAACCTACATCCCATGCCTTTATCACAGAATCGTTGCCATGCGGAATGTAACGGGCAATTAAAGGAGACCCTTTCGATAGAGAAGAAAATATATTTCGGGTTTCCTCCGTTGGGTTCATATCCACAATAATCCATTCGAATTGTGCTAAAGGATAGTCCTGATGTTCCAGATGAAAGAACCATGGGGATAAACATCCGGATAGATTGTTCCCGACTAACAACACGCTTGCCTGGATTTCATTCGTTGACATTCCGAAACTTTCTTCCCTTTTTTGTTATTATAAAATATTAACATGATAATATACAGAAAAGGGAATTCTTATTTCTATATAAAAAAGTTTTTTCTGAAATGAGGCTCATTATATATGTCGCAAATGGTAAATAAGGTTTCGGAGTTTCGTCGGTTTCCTTTTTGGGGAACATTACTCGGGGGCATTTTTCTGTTATTTATGATACGCATTTATTGGGACCCTACACTGGCGTCTAATCTGAGTAAAAACGAGAAAAAAGATGTATGGACAAATCAACAATATGCTGTTTGGGGTCCGATATGGAAATATGGCTTTGACCGTATCGCAAAAGGAGAAATTCCACATTGGAATCCTTATCAACTTTGTGGACAGCCCTATCTTGTTGATACTCGAACCTCTCTATTCGAACCTCTACATCTACTATTTTGGCGAATGGATTTTGCCCCTGCCTATCAATGGTATATTTTCCTTTCTCTGTCCCTTATAGGTATTGGTTTCTTAATATGGGGTCGGATTTTAGAAATTCCTTATCCTGCTTTAATTCCCGGATTGGTATCTATGCTGTTTTCAGGACCTGTAATCTGTGCACAAATGGCACTGCCGTTGTTAAGTGGTTCTGTATGGCTTATTTTTCTGTTAAGTGGGATGGTGTATTTCCTCGAAAATTATACGCCGCGTAGTTTCCTTGTTCTTTTATTTATATGGACTGCATTGGTGCTATCCGGAAGTGTGGAATGTATATTCACAGGCATTGTTATGCTTATCCTGTTCCCGTTTATCTTTCGCAGGTTCTTACCTCTTTCGATAGAAAGAAAATCCCTATTTGTAATTTTCAAAATTATAGGGATTCTGCTACTGGGAATAATGATAAGTGCCTTTACATGGTTTCCCTTCATATCGTGGCAAATATATACACGGGGAAATTGGACTCAATTTATGAGTTTTCCTCTATCGGCTCATTTCCCCGAGACGATATATATGTCGCTTTTCCAGATGGCTCTTCCTATATGGTCATGGGACCTTCCTGAATTACCCGTTTTATATCCCGGATTAATATGTCTTACATTTATTATCCCTGCCTTTTTTGACCGTGAATTTCGTTCTATCGTAGTATTTCACGGGCTAATATTGTTGTCCTTCTTTCTACTATTCTTTGTGAACCTTGACCTTGCACGAATACTTCAACAGGGTATGCTTGTCCTCGTTGCTGTTTCTTTCTCAACATTATCAGGAATAGGCTTTTATCGGCTGCTTCTGAAAGGTCGGGATTTGAGTTCCCCTTATGTTTGGGTATCCGGTATCCTTGTTTTTTTATTGCTAATAGCCCTGATTATAATCGGCAATCCATGGATAAAAGGGGTATCCATTTTACTGCTTATACTACTTATCCCAGCCACAGTTATACGCATACCTAAAGTAAATTCTGTCCTTTGCATTTTAATTGCCCTGTTAGGTTTTATAGAACTGTATTATTTACTTCGCCCTTTCCTGCCAGAAAGTTATATCCCCGTTATTGAAAAAAAAGATATTTATTCCGAGTCCATTCGACAATTGCGCTATCAGACAGGCACGGGAAGAAGTGTTATTATTTCCGAACCAAACTCAATACTCTGGTCAGAAAATCTTGGAATGTATTATCACTGGCAACTGGTTAATGGGACAGAACTGCCAATGGATAAATACACACAATTGTGGATGGAATTGCTTTCCAATCATAAGAAAGAAAAAACAGAACTACTCAACAATCCTTTGATAACTATCAGCGGGGTTCAATGGGCATTTGCCAGTAATACGCAAAAAAAGGGAGATAAGGAAAAGGAATTAAAGAATTGGCGTAAAATGGAGCAAATTCCCTTTGTTGATATTTACGAAAATACCCAACCTATGCCAAGATGTTTCTGGATATCCCATTACAAAATAGTATCCTCTAAGGAAGAGGTTTTTAATGTTTTAAAGAGCGGAGAATATTCATCATTTGCGGAATGTATAATAGAGGCGGAAGAACCAATTTCATACAGTAAAAAAATTCCTGATACAGTTCCAATAACATTGGAAGAGAACACAGCTACTCCCCCAGATATGGTAACTGCCAGTATTCAAGAGGAAAATCCCGAATACATTTCTATACAGATAAGAGCACCTAAAGAAGGCTTTTTAGTTCTGTTGGACACATACAGCCCGGGTTGGAAAGCATTTATAGATGGGGAACTTACTCCAATCTACAGAACAAACGGTATATTTCGAGGTATTCCCATACCTGGGGGAGTACATCAAGTTGTATTCAAATATACAAGTCCTGGCTGGAATACAGGAAGAATAATTACATTAGTGGCGATACTTTTAACCTTAGCATTGTTACTCATCGAAAAATTTTTGAGCAAAAGACAAACTACATAATTATAGCTCCTTCATATCCATAAGAATACCGTTAGTAAGTAGCACAGAAATTTTTGTCTATATTTCTTTCTGCTTTTTCCTTCCTGTATCTGAAGCTTCCCCGCTTCGGATATTTTAAATGGTTAAGTCTTTTTTGTCTATATTTCTTTCTGCGGCCATAAATTCTGTAGAAGCGAAAAATCTTTCGTCTCCCGGTATTCTTTAAAGAGATAATAGGGAAAAGGGCTGCAAGTAGTTTATTAGCATGGGATTAGGTCGGGTGTAGGGCAAAAAGTGTGCTTTATTTATAGAGGATATTTTTATAAAAGGGTGTGGATATGATGCAAAATATTTTTTCAGGTTATCGCTGGTTGGATTGGTTCCGCCTATTTCTTTCTTCTCGTGGGAAACCGCGAACGAAAACAAGGCCTGTTTTGCGTCGTTCTCTGGTTTTTAATACGCCGAACCAGTATTTACAAAGTTTTGCCCCGCTTCCGGATAATGTTCCTTTTCAGATGTTAGAGGTGTATCGCTATCTGCGGGATAGTATTCCGGATTTGTCTGATGCGGTATGGACATGGAAACGGTTATGCAATACGGGTTTTAGGTTGGTATGGTCGGATAACGTATCGGAATTGTTAAAACGGGAGGCACAGGAAGTTATTGAGAAGTTGAATCGTCGTATGAATCATGGGGAAGGGGGGCTCACTCATCTACTGGATATTGTATACACATCTCTGTTTACTTATGGTGCTTCTGCTATGGAAATTGTGTTTTCTCCGCGAGGGAGCCAGATTTATGATGTGGTTCCGGTAGATGTATGGACGATTCGTTTTCGCTGGGAGGATGGGGATTGGCAGGCGTATCAGGTGTATGCGGAAGAGACAATTCGGCTCCCTCGCGAACGGTTTGTGTATATCGCTTTAGACCGTGATGGAAGCAATCCCTACGGGCGTTCTTTATTTCGCTCTCTACCTTTTGTTGTTCGGATACAACAGAGATTGATGGAGGATATGTCCCGTGCTATGCATAATGCGGGTTGGGCTCGTTTGCATGTACAATATAAACCTGAACCGCGAGGAACAGATGAAACGGAGGAAGAGTACCAGAACCGTTTGGATTCGAATTTGGAACAGGTGCGAAATCAAATGAGTAATTTGGGGGTAGACCAGAATGTGGTTACCTTTGACAATATTGGTATATCCGTTGTTCAAGGGGCACAGCGTTTTTCGGCGTATTATGAAACTCAGCGTGCTATTGAGGAACAAATCATTACAGGTGCTCACATGATGCCTATTTTGTTGGGTCGAAATTATGGGACAACGGAAACTTATGGAACGGTGCAGTATGAAATCATGAATCGGCAGGTGGATACGATTAATCAATCTTTAGCCCGCATTTTGGAACGGATATATCAACTCGAATTAGCGATGCATGGAATACAGGCGGAATTTACCGTGCAACCGCATTCTAATAGCACAGCGGATACCTTGAAGAAATCGTTAATAGAAACGCGGCGAATTAATGCACTTCTCCAACTGTTGCAATCCGGGATTATTTCTAAAGAGGAGACGCGTAAAGCGGTAGAGCAGATTTTATATTAGAAATAAGGCAATAACTTTTATTTAACGAACAGAGGAGGCTTTTTTATGGGTATGCTTGAAAAACTTTGTTTTGGTGAGCGTTGGGGTGAAGTGGTAAACAACAATTCTGCTTTTTCTCCTGCTGGGCAGGAAGGAGAAACAGATTTGACGGAAATTAATCGGTATACTTTGCGACCTTTGACGGCGGATGAGTATGTGGTCTTCACTCTGGATTTGTGTCATAACCAGATTGACCGACATTTCAGTTGTTTCCCGGAGGATGAACTGGAAGTGATACACAAGAAGGTGCCGGGGCGACCTTTGATGGAGCGACATGACTTGCAGGGCTCTCTTCCGCGTGGCACTTTCTTCCATTCTACTCTTTATCGACAAGGAGATATTCTTTCGGTTCGTCCTAAAGTGTATGTTTTAAGATTGGAGGAAAACCGTAACTTTATCGCAAATATTGAAGGGGGTATTTATCGGGAAACTTCCATAGGGTTCTCTTTTTCGTTTCCTGAATGTTCTATCTGTAATCGCGATATACGGCGTTGCATACATGTTCCGGGTGAAAAATATGAAGGGTCGCTGTGTTACTACCGAATGCGGGGTGTGCAGGATGTATTGGAAGGGTCTGTAGTGGCATGTGGTTCGCAAGGCACTTCGTTTGTATCCGAAGTCCGAACACATATATTGAACACATTCGGCGAAAAAGGCTGGTTCATGTTAAGACGGGGCTATTCTGAGGGTATAGATAAAAGCAAAGCGTGGTGTATGGAATAAATTGTCATAAATAAAAATCAAATGAAATGGAAGGAGGTGTTTCTATGCTTAGAACATCTACAATACCGAAAAGGCGAAGCAAGTATGATGCAATAAATAACTTATGTGAGGATGTAAGTGAATTGCGGGAGCGTATCTCTCGATTGGAGCAATCGTTGTTTCGTGGGTTATGGCTTTTAATAGCCAATCTGCTTGGGGTTGTCTTTTCTCTTATACAACAGGGGATATTTCTAAACCATTAACGAAAGGAGGTGATTTTATGTTTTGCAGGATGATAGAACATCAAGGGGAAATCCCCGTAGATATTCCGCTTCATTCCGAAGGTCGCTTTGTGCTTCATGTCCATAAGGATAAGCAAGGGGCTCATCTTGACCTGCGAATTGAACAAAAGGGGTATCTTCTTGGCTGGCGAATTGATGATACGGAATTACGGAGTGAACTCTGGGGAACGGAAAAACTGCCGCATAACCTTTCATGGCTGGATGTTGAAAAATTAGATGGGGTAAAGCACATAGGTGATTATCGCTGGTTTAGTCAAGGTGATGGAAATGGCTACTTAAATCTGCGGATGCAAGATAACCAGCAATATACTTATCGGGTAGAACGTTGGGGAGGTTTTTCTATCCGTTTTCAACGGACATTGTGGCAAAATATGCGAAAATGGCAAATTTCACCTTCGCAGGTTCTTTCTCTGATAGAAGATGGTATTACAGCCCGTGAATATGCCATTCGCAGGATATGTGGTTTGGGCAAGTTTCTTGAAGGTGATAACTTTGATGCGTCCCAGTGGGAAAAGGTTATGTCAAGGTGTTCGTTAGAAGAAATTTATACAAACTTAAGGAAATGGGAAAACCGTCTGGAACGGCAAAACCCACCCCAGAGATTTTCACAGCCAGAAAAGGTAGATGAGACCTGGGCAGAGAAAACAAGCTCACAAACAAACCACAACTTGCTAAATCTGGTTCGTGGTCAGGAAAAACAGAAACAATAAAAAAAGGAAAGGAGGCAAATTATGGCATTTGGAGATATTGGCGGAACCTATACCGAATTAATTATTACATGTAGCACACCGGAAACAGGACCTGTGAGTATCCGTCGTGGGGATGCATTGAAACTCATTGGGGGATATGTGGTAACGAATGCCTTTACCGGTGAGGATATTATTTTTGGGCAGGCAATGAATGATTGCGATACGAACGATACGGCTATTCCTGTAAAGGTGCGTGGTATATGCATTTTCGAGTATGTAGGAGTTCCACCAACAGTGAATGGATTGCAGGGGATTGCAGGTTCAACAACACCGGGTAAAGTAAAATCTCCTGCCTCTGGAAATGGCTTGGGTCGGGTAGTGAAAACAGAACCGTCTGTAAATCAGGTTCATGTATTGCTTTAACAGGAAAGGAGGTTTTTATGATGGTATCCAAACAAACAAAATTGGCAGAACAGATGCAGTTTTTATCCCAACCCAAAGAGAAATTATTGTCCATGCGTGGGAAAGAGTTGTATGAGACATTAAACTCTTTAGGACTGACACACACTCAATTTTTCCGTGCGGTAGGGACAGATATTGAGGAGTATTGTGCCCGTGAATTTGGGATTGATTTATACCAGATTACTGTGGAGCGTTTTTTCCAGACAGACCCCAATGCGAAATGGCTCTTTCCGGATTTGGTTCGTGAATCGGTTGTTTCTGGGATGACAGGGAAGCCTGTATATTCGCAATTGATAATTCGTGATGAACGCATTGACAGTGCTGTTTACGATGTGCCTTATGTTAAGGAGTCGGAAGAAGAGGAAGAGTTGCGGGGTGTCGGCGAAGGTGCTGTTATCCCGGAATCGGAAATACGGTATGGCAATCGAATTATCAAATTACAGAAGTTAGGGCGAGGTATCCTGGCTTCGTATGAGGTTATCCGCCGTATGTCGGTGGATATGTTGCGTGTCCATCTTCGGCGTATAGGCGAATGTTTAGGCAGAAATCTGGATAAACGGCTTGCGTATGTGCTTACTTATGGTGATGTGTCCGGTGAAACAGCACCGGAGGTGCTAAATACGCAAACCGCCGGCACATGGAAGTATAACGACCTTGTTCGGGCTTTCCTTCATCTGACTACAAAAAACTTTTTCCTCCCGACACATCTTATTGCGAATTCCGATACGATGGAAAAGATATTGTCATTACCGGAAATTACGGACTCCGCATTGTTTGATTTTGCGAAGTCGGGTAATTTGCCGACACCATTGGGAGTGAAGTTAGTGCCAATGCCTGACTATCCGGAAGACCGCTTTGTCTTGTTGGATGCTCGCTATGCTGTCCAGAAATTAACAGAGCAGGATGTGCTCGTAGAAAGTGACCGTCTGATTCATCAACAATGGGACCGTAGTTATCTTACGGTAGTAACGGACTTTGCCATTATTTATCAAAAGGCGCGTGTGGTCATGCGTTGTGACTGGAGTTAACCATATATTGAAAAGATAACCATGGGGGCTTATAGATTTTTATGATTTATAAGCCCCTTGAAGAAAGGAATTTTATGAAAGGCAGGAATAATGTGCAACTTGCTGTTGAATGGGACGGGCAATGGGTGGTTACTCACTTCAATTTGAAAGAGTTTGAGAATGAAAATGGCTGGGTAATGATACATCGTTCGGTCATTATTTCCCTGACAAAAATTCGCGAGGAATTAGGCAAGTTGTTTGGTGAAGAGGTGGAAATTGTGATAACCGATTCAACACGCACACCCCAGCAACTGGAACATTTAGGAGAAAAATTGGGCTGGATTGATGAAGGGGGTGTTGTTGCTCGCAATTCAAAACATCTGGAAAGGTTTGGTGGTATTGCTGTGGATTTTTATGCGAGGTTTAAGCAAAGTAAAAAACGGATAGCATCGTCTTCAATCGAAATGATATGTAAAAAGCATTTTGATTATGTTAAGGCAGATTATGCAGACGGGCATATACATGCGGATAACCGAAATCACATAATTTATGAACTCAAAAATAAGGAGGATTAAAATGATTACAAGTATCCCTATGTTAGACCAATTTCTTTTTTACTCGATGGTTGTTGTCTTTGGAAGTGTCTGGACAATTATGCGGGCTTATGAGATTTATCAGCAATTAAAAAATTCCCGTTATCGTCTGGCGATAACAATCATTGAAAGTGCTGTGCAGAAGACTTACGATACCTATACGCGGGAGATAAAGAAAGCCCGCGAAGATGGGAAATTAACACCGGAGGAACGGAAAAAAGCGTTTAATCTGGCTATGCAAACGGCGATAGAAATGGCACGAGGGCAAAATATGGAATTGAATAGTATTATAAGGAAGGAGTTGCTTCCTTATTTTATTCATAGGGCGTTACAAAAATTGAAGTTGCAAAAAAGCGGGGGATAGAACAGGATTTTTGAGCAGGTCTGACAGATTAAACAGAAACAAAAAAACGGGTTGCACATGCAGCCCGTTTTTTTATGATAATATACTTTTCAGGTTATTTTGAAAAAAACTAAACATGAAGAATAAGAAAGGAAAAAGTTATGAAATTGTGCCTTCTTGTGCTTTCTTTAAGTGTATTGCTTCTTGCTGTATCTGTGGGAGCAGAAGAAATACCCCGTTCGGAACATCCCCGACCGGACATGCAGAGAAATACATGGATAAACCTGAATGGCTATTGGGAGTTTGTAGAAACGGATGACGATAATGCGACCTTTTTAGATGCAGGTGCAAAATTTCCAGACCGTATCCTGGTTCCGTTTTGTCGTGAAAGTGAATTGTCGGGACTTAACCGCAAACATTTTGTCCGCAATGTATGGTATCGGCGTTCTTTCCTTGTGCCGTCGGAATGGAAAGAAAATCGTCTATTACTTCATATTGGCGCCTGCGATTGGAAAACGCAGGTATGGGTAAATGGAAATCTTTGTGGTGAGCATTTTGGCGGAAGTGCCCCGATTAATTGCGATATAACAGGCACTATAAAAGACGGTGAGAATACGATTGTTATCCATGCGTATGATGATGTCCGCACAGGTATTCAAGCCGGCGGGAAACAGTCAACAAAACCGGAAAGTTATGGTTGTGTTTATACCCGAACAACCGGTATCTGGCAGACGGTCTGGTTAGAAAGTGTCGGCAAGACTTACATTGAACGGTTCCGTGTATATACGGATGTGGATAACCGACAGGTAAAATTACACGCAATATGTCGGGGTGATTTGCCGACAGGATTAACTTTACAAGCGGAGGCTCTTTTTAACGGTGCGATTGTTGGTTCTGCTTCCGTAGCCGTAAACGGAGACAGTGCGGATTTAATTGTTCCGTTGAGTTCGCTTCAAATCTGGGAGCCCGGACAGCCCAATTTATATGACCTCAAATTATCGTTAAAGCAAGGTGATACCATAATAGATACTTTAATGTCCTATTTCGGTATGCGGAAAATAACATTAGAGGGGAGGAAATTCCTCATTAATGGCAAGCCCATTTTCCATCGGACGGTGTTGGACCAGGGATTTTATCCTGCGGGTATCTGGACAGCACCGAGTGATGATGAATTGCGTGCTGATATTGAGCGTTCATGAACGCCGGATTTAATGGGGCAAGACTTCATCAGAAGGTATTTGAACCGCGTTTCTTATACTGGGCGGATAAATTAGGCTATATTGTTTGGGGCGAATTTCCGGATTGGGGCTTTGACCATAAAAATCCAGCAGGGCAGTTGTATTATATCCATGAATGGCGGGAGATTGTAGAACGGGATTTTAACCATCCTGCGATTATCGGCTGGTGTCCGTTTAATGAAACGCCAAGGGAAACCGTCCCTCTACAACGGGTAGTGTTCGAACTGACACGGGCTATTGACACGACCCGTCCTGTTCTGGAAGCCAGTGGCTGGACACATGGCTATGCATACCCTCTTTTATTAGATGCCCATGATTATGAGCAGGACCCGGTCAAGTTTCGGGCAAAATGGGATAAGGTCGGAGAAAATCCGCCGAAGCCGAATGTCCCTTACGCGGATAACCGTCCCGTCCCGTTCTTCATCAGCGAATATGGCGGAATTGGATGGAATGTGGAAAGTGGCGGTTGGGGTTATGGAAACAATCCGAAAACCCTGGAAGAATTTTATGAACGGTTAGAGGGATTGACCAAAGCGATTTTGGATAATCCGTATATTTTTGGATTCTGTTATACACAATTGACGAACATCGAACAGGAACAAAACGGTATTTATACCTATGACCGTAAACCGAAATTTGACCTTGACCGCATTAAAGCCATTTTCTCTGCGGAATCTGCCTACGAAAAGAATATGAAATAAGAAACTCATTTATAAGGTTAATATTTATCGGTAAAAAGTTATGAGCGTAATAGCAGTAGTTAAATACGAGTTTGAATCGTCGCCCGACACGAAACAGGGCAGGGTTTTGCAAATGCCATCATCCATTAGCATGGAATTGCAACAGCAAATCCGTAGTGGCTCCCTGCAAGGGGCTTGTCTGCAATATGTAAATCTGATGGGTGTCTGGCTCGAAGGGATAGATTTTTCAGGTGCAGACCTTACTAATGCATGCTTTGAGTTTGCCGTGCTGAGTTCATGCAATTTTCAAGATTGTAAATTAGAAAAGGCTAACTTAAAACGAGCAAATCTAATCGGTGCCAATCTGAATGGTGCCCATTTAAGAAACGCAGACCTGTATTATGCACGGCTTACCTGTGCAAGTTTGAAAAAAGCAGATTTAAGCAATGCTAATTTAGAACGGACTATCCTGCGTTGTGCCGATTTATCAGGTGCGCGGCTGACCAATGCACGCGGAAATCCTGTAATTGACCGAACCAAGATGGAGGGAATTATCCAATGATAGTTTACCACTTTTGCACATCGGTCAATGAAGCCAACGCCTATTTGATAATTGATGCGGAAAATAAAGAAGGGTTGCTAATAGATGTGCCGACATGGACAGAAGGTATGCAGAAAGTCCTTGATGAATATAAGGCAAAACTTGTTGGCGTGTTCATAACGCACGAACATTACGACCATACCTCCGGTCTCAGCGAACTGTATAAAATCTATCCGAATATAAAACGATACCCGCAGAAAGAGTTCTTTAATGACCCTGAAAATGAAAAGTATAACAAACTAACTGTCGGGCAATGGGAAGGAACAATATTATCCCTGCCGGGACATACAGCGGAAAGTGTCGGATTATATATCGGCAATGTCGTGTTTACGGGGGATGCACTCTTCGCTGGTTCTGTGGGTGGAACTGTAAGTCCACAGGAAGCAAAACAACAAATAGAAGCCATCCAGAAGAAAATACTAATACTGCCCGAAGATACCCTCATATTAACAGGACACGGACCCGCCTCCTCTGTGGGCATAGAAAAGAAATTCAACCCCTTTTTACAAAATAATAACAGCGGCTAAACGGAACGAATAGCAGGAATACACGCATTTTACCTGCACAATGTTAAACAAAAAAGAATTGGGGAATTACTTCAAGTATTGCTATTAGTATAAAATTAAATCGGAAAAGTATTAAAAACAAGATAGAGGAATAGAAAAATTTTTTCGCTACTTGGGAAACTTGAATTTAGATATAATGACAGAGAAAAGTATAATAGGGTTCATATCGTATTAAGTAAAATAGAAATGAGTAATCATATTAATAGCTGTGTTATAAAATAAAACACTGGAGGTCCAAAGGAATGCCCGCTCAAAAACTTGACATTAAAACCCTTGAAAACTGGCTCTGGGAAGCAGCATGCAAAATAAGGGGAGAAGTAGATGCCCCCAAATATAAAGATTACATCCTACCGTTAATCTTTCTCAAAAGGCTTTCCGATGTGTTTGAAGACGAAATTCTTAAACTCTCCGAACAGTATCGCAGTAGAGAAATTGCAGAAAAATTAGTAGGACAGGACCACAAACTCGTTCGCTTCTACCTTCCTGAAACGGCAAGGTGGGAAAACATAAAAAAACAGACCACCCGCATAGGGCAGTATTTAACGGATGCTGTCAGAACGGTTGCAAGAGAAAACCCAAAATTACAAGGGGTAATAGACATTGTTGATTTTAACGCAACGACCGCAGGGGAACGGGTGATAAGTGATGATAGTTTGAAAGCCTTAATAGATGTATTGGGAAGATGTCGGCTCGGGCTGGATGATGTCGAACCGGATATCCTTGGCAGAGCGTATGAGTATCTTCTGCGTAAGTTTGCGGAAGGCAGCGGGCAAAGTGCCGGTGAATTCTACACCCCTAAAGAGGTAGCCATTCTCATGGCTCACATATTAGACCCACTGCCAGGGATAGAAGTTTATGACCCTTGTGCCGGTTCCGGTGGACTTCTCATAAAAACTTACCTCAGGTTCAAAGAAAAGTATGGAGATAACCCAAAAACAAAGCCCCTTAAATTTTATGGTCAGGAAATCCTGCATGCCACCTACGCTATGGCAAAGATGAATGTGTTCATACACAGTATGGATGCGGAAATCGTTCTCGGGGACACAATGAAAACTCCTAAATTCTTAAATTCAGATGGCTCTCTGAAAAAGTTCGACTTCGTAGTGGCGAATCCTATGTGGAATCAAAAATTCCCTCAAAGTGTATATGAAAATGACCCATACAACCGCTTCATATTTGGCTATCCTCCCTCGAACAGTGCCGATTGGGCATGGATACAGCACATGCACGCATCGCTTAAAGATAACGGGAAAATGGCTGTAGTTCTGGATACAGGAGCCGTCTCGAGGGGAAGTGGTAACACAGGCAGGGACAGAGAAAGGGATATAAGGAAAGAATTTGTAGAGCAGGATTTAGTAGAAACCGTCATTCTCCTCCCTGAAAACCTCTTTTACAACACCACAGCACCCGGTATTATCCTGCTCATTAACAAAAACAAACCCGAAGAACGAAAGAATAAGATGCTTTTGATAAATACTTCCCAACTTCACGAAAAAGAGAGACCTAAAAACTACCTGCCCGATGAGAGTATAGCAAGAGTAGCCCGCATATACTTAGAGTGGAAGGAAGAGGAAAGTATAAGCAAGATCATTACCACAGATGAGGTGAGGAGGAACGATTACAACCTGAGCCCGTCAAGGTATGTAGCGTTAAACGGCGGTGATGAGACGATACCGGTAGATGAGGCAATGGTAGAACTTTTAGAGGCGGAAGAAGAGCGAAAAGAGGCGGAAGCAAAATTAAAAAAGGTGCTGACGGAGTTGGGATTCGATTATGAATAAGAGTTTTTTCGGGAGTGTGGGGTTAGAGAGTTAAGGGAATTTTCTATGTTTTAATGATTTATCAATCCATTGATGTCAAAGGGGACAAAGGGGTCATAAAGGGGACATAAAGGGGACAATTGAACCCAAGTGCGGGGAAAAGAGTTTTTTCAGATGTGTGGGAAATATAGGAAAAGGAAAGGATTTTTACGGTTATATTGGGTAATGAAGGTAATGAATAAGTAATGTGATTACCTATGGGACATAGGTAACATGTAGGGGCGATTGGCTAATCGCCCTCTTAGGCTCTATGTATCGGTTTATATGTAGCACTTCCGTAGGATGTTATAAATTTCTCATACGATATACCAAGACAAGTGTTACCCATGTCCTATAGTTCTTCAAGTAATGAATAGGTAATGAAAGTAATGAATCGGGGGTGTGAAAATAGGGAGGCAATTCTTCGTGAAAATTTTATATTTTTTTGCAATAATGAGGTGGTCAAGTATTGATTGTATAATGATTGAATAGTAATTGGTGGTGTCAAAGGGGACAGAGGTATGCAAAAGAATATCCGTAAGGACGCAATAAAAAGCGAAAGGCAAAAAAGGTCGGTAAAAATGCGATAATGATATAAAAAAAGTATAATAAAGAATAAAAGAATAATAAAGTTGTAATAAAGGAGCAATTTTGTATAATTGTGATTAGTTGAGGTGTATTATGAAAGACTCAGAGAACGGATTTAAAGAAACGGAACTCGGACCCCTCCCAGAAGACTGGAATGTCGTAAAACTGGGCGAGGTTTGTGAAGTAATTATGGGACAATCTCCACCAGGGAAAACTTACAATACAGAGGGAAATGGAGTGCCTTTTCTACAGGGGAAAGCAGAATTTGGAGATATTTATCCTACACATATTAAATATACAACTAAACCTTTGAAAATTGCTCTTCCAAATACAGTTTTGATTTCGGTAAGAGCACCTGTAGGAGATGTAAATTTGACCAATATTATATACTGTATTGGTAGAGGTTTAGCTTCATTATCTTTGAAAAATAGCAATAACTTCTATTTGTTTTATTGCCTTGCTTATTTAAAACCTTTGCTTGAAAAACAGGGAACGGGCTCAACATTTATGGCAATAAACAAATCAAAGTTAGAGAGGTTTCCTATCCCCCTACCCCCTCTTAGTGAGCAGGAGAGGATAGCGGGGGTATTATCGGCGATTCAAGGAGTGATAGAGAAGACGGAGAAGGTGATACGGGCAAATAGGGAGTTGAAAAGGTCTTTAATGAAGCATCTTTTTACTTATGGACCTGTGCCCGTTAACAATGTGGATAGCGTAAATCTTAAAGATACTGAGATTGGCAATATTCCTCAACATTGGAATGTCGTAAAACTGGGCGAGGTTTGTGAAGTAATTATGGGACAATCTCCACCAGGGAAAACTTACAATACAGAGGGAAATGGAGTGCCTTTTCTACAGGGGAAAGCAGAATTTGGAGATATTTATCCTACACATATTAAATATACAACTAAACCTTTGAAAATTGCTCTTCCAAATACAGTTTTGATTTCGGTAAGAGCACCTGTAGGAGATGTAAATTTGACCAATATTATATACTGTATTGGTAGAGGTTTAGCTTCATTATCTTTGAAAAATAGCAATAACTTCTATTTGTTTTATTGCCTTGCTTATTTAAAACCTTTGCTTGAAAAACAGGGAACGGGCTCAACATTTATGGCAATAAACAAATCAAAGTTAGAGAGGTTTCCTATCCCCCTACCCCCTCTTTCGGAGCAGGAGAGGATAGTGGAGGTATTGTGTGCGGTGGATGAGAAGATACAGGCGGAGGAGAGGAAGAAGAAGTCGCTTGAGGTATTGTTTAGGTCTATGCTTCACTATTTAATGAGCGGTAAAATCAGAGTGAATAACTTAAACATAGAGGGTTAAGGTATGGAGAAACTGGGAGGTGAAAGATATTCCGTTCAAGAGCCTATTATAAATTATGTTGGTGAATCGTCGGCGGAATATATAGCGGCGGGTGGTGAAAAAATACACTTAAAATTAGGCTGGGAGTATGTTCCGCCGAAGATTGCAGAGGAGATGAGGGGTGGCACGGCGGGGTTTGTGTTTAGGGATGTGTTTATCGGTCAGATGAAGAAATTAAACCCGTTTGTAGATGACCTGATTGCTAATGACCTTATACGGAAGATAGAAATTATACCTCCGACTATTGAAGGGAATCTGACCGTCTGGGAATATTTGAAGGGTTTGAGGGGCGTTTTTGTGCCCGGAGAGAAAAGGGAACGAAATGTAAAGTTTATAGACACGGAAAACATAGAGAATAACATCTTTCAGATAACGGATGAGTTTCCTTTTACTAATGGAAGCAAGACGATACGGTTTGATTTGGTGTTTCTTATAAACGGTGTGCCGGTGATTTTTGTGGAGACGAAGTCAGCGGATAAGATAGAGGGGTTGACGGAAGCCTTAGAGCAGGTAAGTCGTTATCACAGGGATTGTCCGGAGATATTGGCGGTGCTTCAGGCGTATGCGATAACGCATCTTATCAAATATTTTTATAGTCCCACATGGAACACATCGCTGAAAGGGCTTTTTAACTGGAAGGAGGAGGTAGCAGGGGATTTTGAGCGGCTTGTGAAGACATTTTTTGAGAGGGAGCGGATTGTAAAACTGATAACGGATTTTGTGCTATTTGTGCGGCAGGACGATGAATTGAAGAAGGTTATTTTGAGACCGCATCAAATGCGGGCGGTGGAAAAGGTAGTCAAACGGGCGGAATTGGAAGAGAAGCGGAGGGGACTAATCTGGCATACGCAAGGCTCCGGGAAAACTTATACGATGATTGTCTCTGCTAAGAAACTTATTGAAAATCCTTTGTTTGAGAATCCGACAGTGATAATGCTGGTGGATCGCACGGAATTGGAGTCGCAACTTTTTAGTAATTTGAGGGCGGTAGGGTTTGAGTCGGTGGAGGTTGCGGAGAGTAGGGAGCATCTACGCGGGCTGCTTGAGCAGGATAAGAGGGGGCTTATCATCAGTATGATTCATAAGTTTGAAGGTATGCCCGTCAATATAAATACAAGAAAGAACATATTTGTGCTTGTAGATGAGGCACACAGGACTACGGGTGGTAAACTCGGCAATTATCTTATGGGTGCTTTACCAGAGGCAACCTATATCGGTTTTACGGGCACACCTATTGATAGGACATCTCAAGGGCAGGGGACATTTGTAATATTCGGGAGGGATGACCCGCCTAAGGGTTATCTGGACAGATATAGTATTGCGGAATCGATAGAAGATGGAACGACGCTCCCCCTTTATTACACATTGGCATCTAACGAACTTCTGGTGGATAGGGAAACCTTAGAAACGGAGTTTTTAATGATAAAAGAGGCGGAAGGTGTGAGCGATATTGAGGAACTCAATAAAGTGTTAGAGAAGGCAGTAAATCTCCGAAACATGCTAAAGAGCAAAAACAGGATTAAGAAGGTGGCGGAGTATGTGGCAAAGCATTTTACCGAAACGGTTGAACCTATGGGCTATAAAGCGTTTCTTGTCGCTGTGGATAGGGAAGCTTGCGCATTATATAAAGAAGAACTTGATAAATTTCTGCCTTCGGAATACTCAAAAGTTGTAATTAGTAGTTTTTACAACGATCCGACGGAATTAGCGAAATACCACCTTACGAAGGAGGAAGAGAAGAGGGTAAGGAAGGCGTTCAGACAGCCTGACCAATTGCCGAAGATACTCATCGTTACGGAAAAACTGCTTACGGGCTTTGATGCGCCCATACTCTACTGTATGTATTTAGACAAGCCGATGCGTGACCATGTGCTACTGCAAGCCATTGCAAGGGTGAATAGACCGTATGAGGATAAAAATAGCGTGAAAAAGCCCTCCGGGTTCATTTTGGATTTTGTTGGGATATTTCAAAATCTTGAGAAAGCCTTATCCTTTGATTCTGAAGATATTGAAGGCGTTGTGAAAGATGTAGAGATGCTAAAAGAGGAATTTGTCGAGAAGATGCGGATTGCGCGGGCGGAGTATCTGTCTATAATAGAGGGCAAGGCGCGGGACAAAGCGGTGGAGACAGTGTTAGAACATTTCAGGAATGAGGAAAAAAGGCATGAGTTTTATCGGTTTTTCAAGGAACTTCAAGACCGCTACGAAATTATCTCTCCGGACCCGTTTTTGAGGTCCTATATTGAGGAATTTGATACCCTTGCGAAGATGTATGGGATACTGCGGTCTAATTATGAGCCGGGGGTCTCTATTGATAGAAACTTTATGAGGAAGACAGCGAAGTTGGTTCAGGAATATACAAGCAGTAGTTCTATAAAGCCCGCCCTTGAGATATACGAAATCAATGAAGAGACGCTGAAAAAGATTGAAGAGAGCAAGGTTTCTGATACGGAAAAGGTGTTTAACCTACTCAACAGTATTACAAAGATGGTAGAGGAACAGTCGCAGAAGTCTCCTTACCTTATATCTATAGGAGAAAAGGCTCATGAGATAGCAAAACGGTATCGCGAAGGACAAATAACCACGCAAGAAGCGTTGGCTGAAGTAATTCAATTAACGAAAGAAACCATCAAAGCAAAGATGGAAGAGATTGAAAAAAATATGCCTGCCGATGTATTCACCGTGTATTGGATACTCGACAGTGAAGGGTATGAAAAGGCTGAGGATGTGGCAAATCGGATAAAAGAGGTCTTTGAAGAAAGTCCCCACTGGAAAGAGTCTGAGGAGCAGGCGATAACAGTTCGTAAAAAGTTTTATGAGATTATACTTCAATCCGGGGTTTCTGATTATCAAAAAGCGGTGGAAATTGTAGAACGAATATTCCGAACCTTAAAGGAAAATCCTAACGATGTTAACTCAAGATGTATTTAAGAAGAAAGTTTTTGAACTTGCCGATATGGTGGGTGTAAAGCCCAAAGAAATTCATATCCGCAGGATGAATAGAAAACTGGCAAGTTGTTCCAGTAAGGGGAGGTTAACCTTTGATGTGTCTTTGCTGGATGAGAATAAAGAAGTAAGGTATAAAATTATCCTGCATGAACTTCTCCATCTCAGGTATCGAAATCATAGCAAAATGTTTCATCTTTTGCTGAGAGCATATTTAAATAAGAGCCTAAATGCAACTGAGACGGCAGAATGACGGTATAAGAGGAATGGTAAAACCTCTTGGATTGCAATTCAATTAAATCTATGATATATGGGGGATGCTTCACTTATAAAATAAAAGGGTGTATAATTATGTTATAGAGATGGATATGAAATCGAAATTGAAAGGTTGAAGGTCATTTGCGAATACATCAGCATGTAAATCCGTTGAATAAAAAATATCTGGTTGTGCCGCCTATGCCGCAATGGTCGAAGGTGTATGCAGAGCCTTTTCTACCTCTTCATCTTGATTTGGGTTCTGCAAGTGGTCGTTTTTTGCTGCAGCTGGCACAAAAGAATAAAGATTGGAATTTTTTAGGGTTGGAGATACGCGAACCTTTAGTGGAACGGGCAAATCAATGGAAGGATGAATTGGGACTTGCGAACCTTTATTTCTTTCACGGTCAGGCGCATATCGTTTTACAGCCCCTTCTTGAAAGTCTACCTATTGGTGTATTGCAGTTTGTAAGTATTAATTTTCCAGACCCATGGTTCAAAAGGCGCCACCATAAACGGAGATTGGTTACACCGCAATTGGTGCAAACATTAGCAACATACTTACAGCCTCGTGGGAAGGTCTTTATTCAAACGGATGTGGAGGAATTAAGTAAGAATATTTGTGGTCTTTTTGCAGACAATATCTGTTTTCAAGTCGTGGATGAATTGCTCGAACACAATCCTTTTGGTATTCTTACGGAGCGTGAGAATTCCGTTATTCGTTTAGGGCGTTATATATATAGAACTATTTTCGAACGGAAAGCAGAGAAACCGTGTGAAAAGCGTATGAATAATAATTAGGATAATGAAATGAAACATAGATTTTTCCTCCTATCATTTATGCTCGTTGTTATTCTCACAGCGTTCCCTTGTTTTGCTGGGGAAAAAATTTCGTTCCGTCTGCGAATTCAAGTTCAAGGTGGAGGGACAGTAAATCCCGGTGTCGGAGATTTCTATTATGAAGCCGGGACATACGCATTTATAAACGCTGTCCCGAATGCCGACTGGGCATTTGACCACTGGGAGGGTGCTATTACCGGGACGGATTTGTTCGCTCAAATTCGCATGGATGGCAATAGAACCGTAACTGCGGTATTTGTCCCTGCGGTTTGGCGGTTAACTTTAGAGCATATTGGTAATGCTACGGGTTTCACATCGTTCTCGCCGGGAGTTTACGGTTTTAAGGATGGAGATAAGGTCTCTTTAAGTGCTGGTACATCGCCGGGTGTTTATTTTGGGGGTTGGAGGGGTGATGTTGCCAGTAATGAAGAGTTTATTCAGTTTGTTATGAATTCTAACAAATATATAACCGCACGCTTTACCAATACAGGCTATACGCTTAATATCAGTGTAATAGGACCCGGGGGAACAACTCCTTTGCATGGGACACCGCATCGTTATTCGGAAGGTTTATCTATTTTTGTCTACTCTTATTCAAATGACCCATTATGGCGGTTTGACCATTGGGAAGGGGATATCGGTAATAATGAACCCCGATACTATATTTTGTTGGAATTAACTATGGACCAGGACCGAAATATTACGGCGGTATTCATTGAAAAACCCTGGTATAACCTTAAATTGGAGATAATTGGCGAAGGAGGTGTTTCTTTTACAAAAGGTTTTGAAGAGCCCATAATTTTATCCACAGGTATCCACGAATTTAGTATTATTGAGTGGACATATATCCGATGTGAAAGAATAATAACTTCGCCTACATGGAAATTCCTCCGCTGGGAAGGGGATTTCGGCGATACATTACCTACCTATCAGCGGTGCGCCTTTTCTATGGACAGGGACCGTTATGTCCGTTGTATTTTTACCAATTTGACCCAAGTGCCGAATGTTATAGGGACAAGTCGCAATACCGCAGAAACGATTATAACAAGCACGGATTTAACTGTCGGGGATATTACAGAATTATGTAGTGATGATTATCCTTCGGGATATGTTATAGACCAGAACCCATCCGCAGGGACAACGGTGGAGATAGGAAATTCTGTATCGCTCTGGGTGTCCACAGGACCCTGCCCTGTATCGGTACCGAATGTGATTGGAATGTCTCGAGGAGAAGCAGAAGATATAATCGTAGCCGCCAATTTAAAATTAGGGAGCATAACAGAGCAATGCAATGATGAAATAGAACAGGATAGAGTTATTAGTCAAAATCCCTCCGCCGGGGAACAATTATCCCCCGGTAGTTTTGTAAATATTGTGGTATCTTCGGGACCCTGTCCCGAAGGGATAATAGAAGGTGAAGGAGTAACGGAAGGCGAAGGGATAATAGAAGGTGAAGGAGCAGTGGAAGGCGAAGGTTGTATCTGGACGGCAACATGCCCCAATTTTGATTATGAAGGGATGAAAATAGGAAGTTATGTTGGACAGTTATGGGCTAACTGTGATGTTAATCAGTCCGCTATCCCAGACGCATGGGAAATAGAAGTAGTCAAATACCTGCTTTGCAACCCTCAGGGGATATGGGAAAATGAGTTTATCTGTAAGTTTATCGAGAACTATCAACAACTACAAAAAGAGCCCTATTTCCACTCTTCCTATTATCTTTTTCGTCATGTCTTGACAGGACTTCTAACCATCGGAACAAATATAGATGTTATAAAGGATAGATTTTTACTCTCAAAAAACTATTCTGCCTTTGAGTATCCATCGGATAATTTTCCGTTACTGCCCGATGCCGATATTGATAATGATGGATTAACCAACTATGAGGAATATCTCATGGTAGCTGAACTTAATGGGAATAAAGATGCCTTTGTTAAAAATATTTTCAATCCTTCGCTTATCCCTCCCATTCACACCGGGGATATAAATCAGGATAACAAGATAGATTTGGGAGAATTACTTCGCATTATTCAGTTTTTAAATTCTTCCGGATTTCATTGTGAAGAAGGAACGGAAGATGGTTATGCACCGGGTTATGACGAAAGTTTTGATTTCTCCTGTCCCCGACATGCTGCTGATTATTTACCCCCAGACTGGCATATCAGCCTTGAAGAAATTCTTCGTATGATACAGTTTTTTAATTCAAACGGCTATCGGGTTTGCCCGTTTATTTCAGAAGATAACTACTGTCCCATTTTTTTGAATTAATCCTAAAAATTGTGAAATAAATTCGTCTTCCTCTACAATATCTCTTACAATTCGCAAAATACTTTATCCACAACTTACCTATAGAAAATCTTTCACTATGAGTAAAAAATTGCCTTTTTTATGTTTCCTTGTTTTACAAGTATGCATACAATCCATAATTTATGCGGAACCCCTTTTCGAAAAGGATTACAAAACAAGTAGTTTCCCTGAAACAAAAATCGTCCGATATAGAGTTTTGAGCCATCATAGCGAACAAAAGGGCTATATCTTTGCTTTTACAGGAAAAATTCTGAAGGGTCGGGTTACTATTCAAATCGAAGACACAAAAAAGAACATTATTGAAAAAAAAGAAATCCCTGCTTTCTCATTTCTTCACTGGCACTTTATATTACCCGAAGAAAAGGAACTGGATAATATCTATATATCACTACATCTTCAAGAGATGGTAGGAAATGTTTATGCTGTTGTTGTTCCTGCTGTAAAAAACCAACAGGTATACATTGCCCAGAGTATTGTTGTTATCGTGAACCTACTTTTATTTTTCGCCTGTATCTATATTATCAAAAGGCAGTCTCTTTCTATTTCATGGTGGAGTTGGGGAATATTCCTTGGAATTATCGCAAAAATTCTCTTTTATATTGTGGATTATGTTGACTTTCTGCCTACTACACTTTTAGTTAGTTCCACAACTCTGGATGATGATATTTCGGACTATCTTTTTTCGATGTATATCTCTTTAAGGGAAACTGCTATTCTGTTTTTGATATTGGGCTTCTTCTCAAGTAGATTATTATCTATAGAACAGAAAAAACAAACCGCTATAAGTATCTCTCTGGGAATGGTTATTATATTCTTAACTTTTCTTGTGCTTGAAGGGATATTGAAAACATTTCAATTCGTTCCATCTTTAAGTATATCCCGCTATTCTCTGGCTCTTTTCTCTGTGCAGGTAGCACGAACACCTTTTTATCATTTTCTTATTCCATTACGCAATGTAATTCTATTGGGACTAGGGTTCAGTGCTTTTTACTTTGCGTTATCAGGGACAATGAACGCAGAGAAAAGAACTGTTTTGCACGGTATATTAATATTTATTATCACAGAAGCCGTGCTTATCTATTTTGAAAAATCTTATTTTGTCTATCATAATTCAAGTTGGTGGAGTATCGTTTTACTATTGGTAATAAGTTTCTTCCCTGTGTTCATTTATAAATTTAAAACGCTTATATATCCCGAAACTTCCCCCGATAAAAAATAAGTATTCCCATATTGGACAATATACATACAGGCTTACTAAAGATTGCCCTTTTTTACAAATTGTGTGGAAATCAATATAATATTTTTTTAAAAAAGGGGAGCCTTTGAAGTAATATATTTATATAATCGAAATTAATCAGGAGGAATTCTATGACACACACTACAAATCCTGAAGAAAGAAGGAAGTATCCCCGCAGTAAACACGGTCTGAAAATTCCCATTGAATCTAAAGGACCGGGAATACTTAATCATGTGGACAACATCAGTGCCAATGGCGTTTTGTGCCATACGGTTCAGCCCATCCCACTAATGACACGGATGCAAATCGTAGTAGAACTTCCGAAACCTTCGAAACATCGCATTCAGGCAGAAGGTATTGTTGTGCGTTGTAATAAAGATAAATTGGGAGACGACCATTTTAAAGTAGGCATTGTTTTTACACGCATAGATGAAAAGGACCAGGAAAAAATACGCGAATTTGTTGAACATAGCCTTTCTAAAAAAGATAATTAGATAAAGTATTTTATATATGATTAACGAAGTGGGCGCTATAAAAGAAAAACGCGGGAGAAAAAAAAGAAAAATAATTGATAGTTCTGAAAAAAGAATTCTTCTGTTCGGAAAAGATGTTAAAGAAATTATTCCCCTGTTTAAGAATTTCCCTCAATTGAAAATCGTTCAAGAAAACCCGGATTTTGTTTTAAGTTATGGAGGAGATGGCACACTCCTTTCTGCAGAATATTTATATCCGCATATCCCTAAAATTCCCGTATTAAAAAGTTTGCGAGGACATCGGTGCATTCACCATCCCCCAAAAGAGGTATTAAAAAGATTAACAGAGGATAAACTCGTCCCGTATCGTTATATGAAATTAGTTTGCTCTGTTTATCCCGGGGGAACAACAAATCCATCGCATCAGTTTGAAGCCCTAAATGAAGTAATGGTAGAGAAAGGTAAAATTAATACCGCTGTCCGATTTAAAATATGGATTGATGGTATCTCTTACGAAGGGGAGGATAGGGATATACTCGGTGATGGATTCATGATTAGCACCCCTTTTGGTAGCACGGCATACTTTTCTAATGTTACACGGGGTATTTTCTGGAATGGAATCGGCATTGCGTTTTTGGCGACTTCAGAAGCTGTAACGCACATGATTTTATCGGAAGACACTTTGGTTGAGGTAAAAATAACAAGAGGACCTGCTGTTCTTGCTCATGATAATGCCCCGGAATCGATACCGTTAGAAGAAGGGGATATTCTTGTTGTAAAAAAATCTCCAAAAGATGCTATTATCTATTCTTGTGGAGTAGTGCATAAATTATCCGAACCCTTCTAATTAAAAGTCCTACCTGTTTGCTTTTTTATAAAAAATTAGGTGTTGAGACCGTATTTATTTAAGGGTTAATACTTGACTTGCAATATTCGTAAATAATTGATATATATTGTAATTGCAAAAATTACAATATTTTAATAATAGAAATTTCAAAATATATGTTGCAAAAATGAGGCACTTATATTATAATAATAATGATATAATTTTGTTAATATTATAATTATATTTAATAATTATGATAAGGAAAAAGATTATGTTGTACCATAAAGAAATAAGTGAAACATATCATGTGATGTGTTCTTGTGGGCAGATATATCCTATTGTCAAGCCGGACTTGATTGAACAATTAACCTGTGGTGTATGTGGAAAGATTATTAAAATCAATCAAGAAAATTTGCTTGAGCCCAATGAGAGCAACACAGCCATCTACCGAAAATTAAAAAACCACCCTCCTATGGAACGAATTGTTGAAGGGGTTCGTCTCATTAAAGAGGGAAAATGGGAACTGGCTCTTCCCTTGTTCCAATCGGTGGTAATTGAAAACAAGCCCGTGCGCGAAGCCTTTTATGGATTGGGCTATTGTTATTACAGAGAAAAAGAATATTTAGATAGTCTTGCTTTCCTTGGTGTTGCAATGTATTTAGGACATCCTCATGCCCAAGCCTTGTATGAGAAAGTAAAACAAATATTAAAAATTGACGAGAGCAATATACCTACGAAATTAGAAGAGTAATTTTATTTGTTATTTTTGACACGACCTTCCGATAATAAGTTTTCCTGCTTTCAAAAATTGCGCACTTGAAATGCACCTATTCTCTCTAATTAAACTATTACAATATTGGCAATGTCTGTTAATTATTATTTATACGATAGACAGGATAAGAATATACTATTTGAAACAACATTCGATTAATAACATTATAATTATTGAATTATAAAAACCAACAGAAGGAGGTCATTATGAGTTATCAGTATCTACTAACAGAGAAAGTAAATGCGAGTTTCTGGATTATACTGAACCGACCCAAAGCGAATGCTCTTTCTCGGGAACTATTGGCAGAAATTTACAACGCTATTGAAGAAGCCGAGAAAGACCCGAATGTGAGGGCTGTGATTATCACGGGAGGTGAAGGAAAATTTTTTGCGGCAGGTGCAGATATTCCGACCATAGCAGAGGATTTAGATAACCCAATGGGAGAAGGGAAAATGCTTGCTCAGGGGATAAAAACGATGGACCGTATTGAAGCATGCACAAAGCCGGTGATTGCTGCGATTAACGGGTTTGCTTTAGGTGGAGGATGTGAATTAGCACTTGCCTGCCATATTCGAATTGCTTCGGCAAATGCAACAATGGGTCAACCTGAAATTAATTTGGGTATTATTCCCGGTTGGGGTGGGACATTTCGTCTTCCCCGTGTTATAGGAGAAGGTAGAGCCATGGATTTAATACTAACAGGTAGAAGCATATCCGCCGAAGAGGCGTTACAATATGGCTTGGTGAGCAAGGTTATTCCTCCTGAAGAGTTGAAAAGAACAGCACAAGAATTAGCAGACCTACTTGCAAGCAAGCCACCCGTGGCTCTTCGTGAACTCATTTTATTGCAGAAAAAGCGAATAGCAGAACCGTCTCATGCGGCAGATTACGAAAAATCAGCCTTTGAGAAATGTGCCAAATCGTCAGATGCTCGAGAAGGTGTAGAAGCATTCTTAAATAAACGCACACCCCAGTTTAAGGGTGTATAAAACATTCTCTTCTACCCTTTTCAAATAAGATATAAAATCAAGTGATACCCTGCAAGATACATAGATAATAGATTGATATTTTTATACACATCTGATATAGGAATAGAATATTCCAAAAGTCCTGCCAAGATACATAGACAATAGATTGATATTGTTATACACCGAATTTTTTCACATATCCTTTTCTAATCATTAATCATTTACCATTAACCATTAATTTTTATACACTGAATTTTTTCACATATCCTTTTTTTTAAAAATGTAGGAGCGAAACATGTTTCACCCTAACAATGTAATAATTGCATATCAATTTTATAATGGGGATTTGCGATATTGATAGGGCATTAACGGGATATAGATTTTCCCGTCAGGATAGGAGGGCGATTGGTCAATCGCCCCTACAAGACATTTTATTATCAGGGGCACTGCCCGTGCAGACGGGATTAGAACGGGTAAAGCATAGTTTGGTTGTTAATATCCCATGTGTCCTATGTGTCCCCTATGTCCCATGTGTCCCATGTGTCCCATCCGTCCCATAAGTCCTATTTAGCTTAATCCGCGGATGGAAAACGGATTTTCTGTTCCTTTTCATTGGTGAGTATGGACAGGGTGTCAATTTTTAAAAAGGAAAATTGAATTGGACATTAAATGACTTCCAGGAAATCGCGGTTTGGTAAAGTAGAATAAGGTTGATGGGGTTCGGTTTGATACCAATAAGCCACAGAGGCTATATCGTCTTGGAGGGGCAAATATCGCCCGCCACTACGCCAACCTAATGCTTGTAGAGTAACGCGAAGGTCCTTGTCAAAACAGATGGGGTCCGTGATGTGCCAGCGATACATTCCAAACCTTTGCTGGGAACGGTAAGAGCCATCGGGCTTTATAACTTGGTGTAAGCCTGAATATGGCGTGCAAAAGGGGACATATTGTCCTCCACGGTCAAAATTATATGAGCCGCAGAAATAATCTTCTGTACCGGTTCCGCAGATGGTAGGCCAGGTATCGCCATCAATGTAAAATTTTACCTCTCCTTCTCCCCACCAGCCACAATTGTTGGACTGCCACGCCAGATAAGTGCCGACATATTTCCCTTTTCCGCAAACATTATCTAACAGTGTATAAACCTTTTTATAGGGGAGTGGATTTTCACGGTGCCAGTGTGCGTGCAGGTATAAAGTATTTTCTGAAACATCGGTAAGGCAATAATCAATTTGATAATACAGGACTACTTCCTCGAAGCCAATATTCTCCAGAGTTATTTTGCATCGTTTTCGAAATGGCATAGGGAAGTAGCCATTGAATGCACTGCCGGGATTGACACATATTGCCAGAGAATTTAAAGGTGCATATTCACACCAGCCCATCCCGAAAAAGTCGCCTAATGGTGTTTCAATACTTGGATTTTCTTCATTGTCCCAATAGAACCTTAATATCTGATGTCGCCAATTCCCTGTAGGGGTTAGCCAGATATGCTGAATGATTCCCGAATCCTGAATGTCTGCAAGGATTTCTGTTGTGCCTGCAGGTATTTTTATATAAGGGGATATTTTCCATCCCTGGCCTAAATCGCGTGCACAGGAGGAAGCGGGTCCTTCTGTTGCCATACCTCCTTTTCCTTTTTCTCCTGTGCGGTTTTCGGGGGTGATGGCTCGAGATTGTGCAAGGGATGGAGTAAATAAATGGTTCATCGGGATATTAATAAACATAAGGCATTCCTTCTCATTATTAGGAATAATTAATTTTAAAAATATCATATCAAAGCGATAGTTGATTTTCTATTTTTTGTCGGCATGAAGTCTTTTTTATTAGGTGTATTTGGCTTCGGGATGGAATGAGATAACCGCGGCGGTAGTGCAGGTAGGATGGAATTGTCCGGATTCCAGTAAAGAAACACCGATGGAAGCACCTCCGCCGAGGATGTTCAGGATGGTTTCGTTCATCAGGATATTTGTCATGCCGGGATAGCCGGGGGACCAACGCCTTCCATGTTCGTGTGGGATGTGGAGTAAATTTTGTAGATGTCGATGTATAAATTCCGCAGTATCTTCTGCAATGCGGTCTCCCAAACCTTGAAGGAATAAGTAAGATTCGCTGTCTCCCTGTTCTTTGAAATAGGCAAGTCCTTGTTCAATAGAAGGTCCTGCCGTGCTAACCTGTATTCCAATTACATCCCATTCATTATCATTCAAGGAACGGAAATACTGTGAGCCTGATACGAGGTCTTTTTCGCCGGCACCGATAACAGTTGTAAATTCAACTTTACCTAAAATCTCCTCTATATTTTCTGGATTATAAACATAAACCCAATTATCAACCGATTTCGCAGGGAATAGTCCGTATATCGCCTGAGGTTCTATCCATTTTTGTTTTTCTGTGAGCGATATCCATTTATCAAAAAGTTTTTCCAATTCTTCCATTGTATGTCCTGCTTTCTCCTGACTGGTTTTACCTCCGAATTTCCAATTCAGAGAGAATAGGGTTTGTTTATCAATATATTGCAGGAATTTGGATAGGGACATACGGAAGGTGCGATTGCGAAAACGGGGAGATTTTGGGTATTGGGGGAAAGGTGTTGAAATAATACGACGGGGCAAATCTCGCAATTTTTGTTCTTCTTCTTGAAGGCGTTTTGTTGCTTGAAGGTAGCGTTGTTTTAAGGCTTCTCTATTTTGTTGATATAGTTTTTCGCGTGTTTCCGATGATGTGGTTATCTGATTCATAATGTTTACGCCATCCATTGCGGTTCGGCAGTAGAAGACATCGGGTCGTATTTGGTTTATATCCTCCTGCCCCATCATTGCCACAAAGGCAGTATGTCGTGGCGTTACCGCAGCACCTCCCGTGAGAATAGGTATATCCAGCCCTTGTTCTTTGGTCATGCGTGCTACTGTTATCATGTGGTTCGCTGTTTGCACCAAAAGAGCCGACATACCTATTGCATTAGCCTTGTGTTTTTTTGCCTGGTCAATAAATTCCTGTAATGGCACCATAACTCCCAAATCAATGACTTTGTAGCCGTAATTTTCGAGCAAAGTTTTGGTTAGGTCTTTACCTATAGAATGCACATCTTGATACACCGTTCCTAAAACGATAGTGCCGCGCACGGTCTCTTCCGATTGTTCGCGCTTTTCTTGTTTTGCTTTATAACGCAGGTAGCCTTCAATAAAGCCCATGGCTTGTTTCATAACATCTGCCGAACGGAGAAGATGGGGTAAGGACACTTCCCCTTTACCGAACAAATCCCCTAATTCCTGCATAGCAGACATTAAGTAATCGCTGACAAAGTTTAAGGGTTCGTGTTTTTCCAATGCTTTTGCGACTTGGGGAACGATTAAGTCTTGATATTCATAAATAAATCCTTGAAATTCAACCTGTCCTTTTCCCCGTTCTTTGAATCCGTCCTTTATCTTTTCACAAATAGCTGTTTCCAGAGGCAATTCGTCATAGTTGTTTTTCTTAAAGGTTTCTTTTTGTTTTAACGATAAAGCCCGTTCTTCCAATATTGCAAAGCATTCCATATCTCGTTCAAAGATTATTTTCTTAGCAAGGCGATAATCTTCGGGGTCAAGATTTTCGACGAAAACATAGTGTTGTGGGTTCAATATGGCAGAATGGAGACCGCGTTTTCGTGCTTCGTCTAAAAAAACAGAGGTAAGGACTTTCCGCATGTGAGGTTTTTGTGCCAAGCCATTGGTTAGATTGCCTACACCAATAATAGTAAAAGCGTCGGGTAATTCTTTTCGAACCTGTTCAATTCCCTGTAAAGTTTCCAGGGCATAATTTTGTGTTTCGTTGGGTTCGGCACCAATAGGAAAGACATTTACATCAATAAACAAACGATGCGTCGGGACGCCATAATTCTTCGCTTTTTCAACGATTTGTTTTGCCAGGGTAATTTTTCGTTCAACTGTATCTGCAGGTCCTTTGGAGTCTGTGCAAAGAGCCACATAAAAGCAACCGAAATCTTTTGTAGGCGGTAAAAGAATGTCTAATTTGGTTTTTCCTGCTTCTACTTCTTCCAGAGATATGGAATTTAAAATAGGCACACCTGCATAATAACGAACAGCTTCGATTAAAGCATCTGGCTGAAATGAATCAATACACATGGCCCCTTTAATATCCGCACTAATCTGGTGAACCACTCGGGAGAGGGTTTTTACAGTGTTTACATGGTTGGAGTCCATGCAAACATCAATAATCTCACATCCTAAATCGTCAATCTGTTCGCGAGCCACTTCTTCCAAAGCATCCATATCTATCCCGTTGTCCGTTTCAACCGCTTCACGCACTTTTTTTGAGCCGCGGACATTTAGCCGTTCCCCTATACGAATGAGGGAACGCTCTGCATCTAAAGCCACAGCCTTCTGCACACCTGTAATGAAAATCTTATCCGATGGATTGCGAGTAGCAGGCTTTTTCCCTTTTAACCGTTCCACTAATTCTGCAATATGTTCCGGTCGTGTGCCACAGCAACCACCAACGATATTTAAGCCATATTCCAATGCGAGGGAACTTAAAATCTCTGCAAAAGGTTTTGGGGCAAATCGGAAAACGGTTTTTCCTGCTTCCGATTGAGGCAACCCTGCATTGGGTATTGTGCTTAAAGGAACATGAGCATAGCGGGACATTTTTTCCACAGCCGTTTGCATCAAGTCGGGACCAATAGAGCAATTAATACCAAAGACATCAATCCCTAATGCTTCAATACTAACAAGAGCAGAGTGAATATCCGTATTAAAGATTTGCATACGGGCAAAGGGGTCAACAGTAATCTGGGCAATCACAGGGACATGCTTGCCACATTCCCGCATAGCATCCCGTGCACCAAAAATACCTGCTTTCAGTTCGAGAATATCCTGTTGTGTTTCAAATAAAACAACATCCACCCCCCCATCTAACAAACCTTTTATCTGAATACGGAAATTTTCGCGTATTTCTTCAAAAGTAGACGGAGTTAGTCCTGCACGCGAAAAAGTTAATACACGATTGGATGGACCTACGGAACCTAAAATAAAAAGGGGTCTGTTATCGTATTTGTGGGAGTGCCGATATTCTTCCCGTGCTTCACATGCGATTTCAGCCCCACGACGGCTGAGATAATAACTCCATTCCTTATGGTTAATTTTCTGTAGCGTTATATTATAAGGATTAGACGGGAAGATTTTTGTATCTAATTCTGTAAAATCATACTCTGAAAGGCGCAAATGAGATGCCCCAAAGGTGTTGGTTTCCACAGCGCTACTACCTGCTTCGAAGTAGGCTCGATGGATGGATTTCATTGCTTCAGGTGCCGAAAAATTTATTAAATCCGTAAGCATTCGGTAGGGTTCGCCACCATAGTATTCAACACCTAAATTTAGGTCCTGAACCATCGTGCCTGTGGCACCATCAATAATTAAAATTTGTTCTTGGATATAGTCTAAAAATCGCATAGATATTTTTCCCGGGGACATAAAAAGGAAATTGGAGATTTAAATAATATCATATTAAGAGGTTATGATTGTCTATTCTGTTAGGCTGGTCAAGCCAAAGGCAAAGCCTCAAAATTTTCTGGTAACAGAACAAGATGAATTTCTTCATAGCCGAAACAGGAGGTATTAAAAACAATACCAGAACTGTCTGGTAAAAAAGACGCATGGGGATGCACTTTAATATTGTTTCCAATTTTACCAGATACAAGTAGCCGCCGTTCTTTTTTCTCCGGTAAAATCAGCCAGATGTTTCTATCGAAATCATCCCCTAATACCCATTTAAAATCATGGCTACCATGGGTATGCCATGCAGGATATTGGGCTAATAAATTCATACTACCTTTACTTCCCTTTTCTTTATCTGTTTCCGCCACGCCATGAGGCAATTTTTTATGGGCTTCGTCATAGGGCCAGATGGTAAATAAAGCTCGTTCTGTGCCCCACCATACTTCGTGGGTTATCCAGAGTTCATCAGGCTCTACAAAAAAAGGTTCTGCCTTGTGAGTTTTTTCAGACCAGCACCATGTCCGTTGAGGACTATCTCCTCCGGTTTCCCAGCAAAACATAACCAGGTCTGTATTCCAGAAATTCGGTTGAACATGTCCTATCTTAAACGGGACTTGTGTGCATTCTTCCCATTTACCCTCCGAAATACTCATTCGACGCAGGAGATTTTGTTCTCCCTCTTCTTTGTGTGTGGCGCAGTATAACCATTTCTCATCTGCAGAAATCCCAATTCCGCCTGTCATTGTGCCGAATTCATCGGGATATGTTCCTATTTCTGACTTGCTTCTATCTACCTCTTGTTTGAATATTTTGTTCTCTTTAAAGAAATAAACCCTTTCTGTTTCCCATGATAAAGAAAAGTTGCCCATACCTATTTCCAGCACGGGAGAAATCTTTTTTGTATCTCTTTCTAAACGATGTAATTGTGATTTGCCTTCGGAACGGTCTGAAAGGAAATAAAAATGTTCACAGGATTTTCCCCACATGGGATGAGTTTGATATATCGTTGTATTTTTAGAGGGACCCGTAACAATTTTATATATCTTTGCTCCGGTTTTTTCATCTTCATACATTTCAAATTCGTCCCAGACATTACGAGATTTTGTTGTAGTCGTCTGGCTTTGTGCATAAGCCATACTCGCAACAGGGAACCAAAGGGTAGAGGCAAGGAAACCACGGCGGGTAAATTGTATTTTGCTTGCTTTGGACATAAAGACTTCCTATCAATCGTAAATGGTGTATATATTGATTATGGAGTGAAATCTATAGAAGGGGTCAAGGAAAGTATCCAATTTTTTATTAATTTTATAGCATTTTCCACATCTGTCAACGAGACAATTTCTGCAGGTGTATGCATATAACGGTTGGGGATACCCACAAGTCCTGTGGCAACTCCTTTACGGCTTAATTGTATAGCATTTGCATCGGTTCCAGTAGCACGGGGCGCCGGCATAAGTTGATAGGGTATTTTCTGGTTTTGGGCTATTTTAATTAAGCCTTCAAGCACTTTTGGATTTATATTCGGTCCTTTATCAAGGATAGGACCTTTCCCTAATTTAATGTCGGCATATTTGGCTTTGTCAATTCCTGGGTGGTCTGTTGCCCAGCCGACATCAACCGCTATGGCGGTATGCGGTTCGCATGCAAAAGCACTTGTAACGGCTCCTCTCAAGCCGATTTCTTCTTGAACCGTAGTAACACAATAAACCGCCACTTTTAATTTATTTTTGGGCAAATTGCGTATGGCTTCAAGACAAACAAAAGCACCAATACGGTCATCTAACCCACGGGCAGAAATCGAGTTGTTTTTAAGTTCACGAATAGGAACATCTAAAGTAATCGGGTCTGCCACAGATACTATTTTTTCTGCCTCTTTTTTGCTGGTAACACCTATATCAACCCATAATTCATGTAGTTCGGGGGATTTTTCCCGTTCCTTTTCCGGCGTTAGATGAATAGGTTTCCTGCCAATAACACCGTATACAGCACCTTTTGCTGAGTGTATTGCTACCCTTTGCCCGGGGAGAACAGCAATATCAACACCGCCAATGGCTACTACACGAATGAAACCGTTATCATCAATAGAATTGACCATCAGCCCGATTTCATCTACATGTCCACAGAGCATAACACGCAGAGGAGCATTTTTGTTGATTACATAGAATTGGTTTCCGTGGACATCTTTATAGATTTCATCCGCGTAGCCTGTCATATATTCTTTGCACTTCTCCTGAATTTTAACTTCAAAACCTGAAGGGCTTGGAGTAGTGAGTAAATCATAGAGGAAAGATTTTGATGAAGGAGATAACATGGCGGTAATCCTTTTCTGTTTTTTATAAATTAACATATAGAAGATAGATAGGACAAATGAAAGAGGTGGAAGCGATTAAGGTTATTGTCTTCAACCTGGATTAATTGTTGACAAATATACAAAATAAACAAAATACACTTACCCCTCTTTAATCTCAAACTACCTGCAGACTTTTAATGTTTTATATCTAACAATCTGTTTTTTTAATCACCTCTAATCTAATTATACCTGTTATTTCCAAATTTTGCTTAAAAAATTTATACTTTTTAAGTGCAAATAAACCCTTATATTTCATAGATATATACAAATAGACGGATTTTTTGTTACAAAAATTTAAAAAATTTTAAAATTTTACTTGACAAAACTGGTTAATTCATGTTAAATTTGAATTTGCGTCAAAATTGAATATTATAGATTTGAGATTGAGGATATATATAAATCAAGGAAAAGGACTATCTTTTCTATAAGGAGCCGCAACGCGTGAAATCATGGACAATCATCAGGCTTCCGAAAAAGGAAGGTGAGAAAATCCATATAAGGTTATCACCGAGCGTATTTGGTTTTATTTTACTTCTGATAGCGGTGCTTACCTTCTTTACTTCCTTTTTATATACACGCCAGCATATTATTTCGACACATCTGTCGGAATTGAAGCAAATTAATCGCAATCTGGAATATGCCACAGGTAATGGGAATACGAGCCCGACAGTTGCAAATGGCGTTTCAGAGGAAGAATTGCGTCGTATAGAAAATCAACTTCGTTCCGAGTATGAATCAACAATCGCCGTGATTACATCGCAGTTGAATGAATTGCTGGAAATAGAGACAAAAGCACGTCAGGCAACGGGTTTAACACCTAAATACAAGACGCCGGCGGTGGATACGACAAGCCGTAAAGAAGGAGGAAAAGGAGGTCCTGTGGGAAAGCCTATGAATATGGAATTTCAGGCAAGTCGAAATTCTATAAGTGTTCCCACTCTTTTACGCAGTTCCAATCGGCTTTCAGCAGATTTGATATTGCAGGAGATTGCCTTACGTAAAATAGGGTTGCAGGATTTGCTTAAAGGTGTGGAGGCACAGAATGTTAAGATTGAACGGACGCCGAATAGTTGGCCTATTGCGAAGCGGATGGGTAAGTTAATGTCGTATTTCGGGTATCGTAGAGACCCGTTTACCAATAGAATAAAACATCATGACGGTCTTGATATTGCAGTGCCCTATGGCACACAGGTTATATCCGCGGGTAAAGGGACGGTAAGTTTTGCGGGGCGTGAAGGAGACTATGGAAATATGGTTATCATTGACCATGGTGATGGTATACAAACGGCGTATGCTCACCTATCCCAGATAAATGTTACCGTAGGTCAAAAAGTTGAGAAAGGACAGGTTATCGGTGCGGTAGGGAGCACAGGTAGAAGTACAGGTCCTCATTTACATTTTGAAGTCCGAATTGGAAAGCAAGCTGTAAATCCGTTAAAATACTTAAGTAGATAATAATTGTTTGTTTTTAGTAATCAGTCTTTCAAAAAATCGAGCTAATTAACGAGTAGGAAAGTGTTATGTTAGATGTAAGAAAGAAAGGTCCCGGTGAAATGGATGTAAAAAGTATAATTGGTTCTGGAACAGTAGTAAATGGTGATATAACATCGGAAAGCTCTCTCCGAATTGAAGGAGAGGTGATTGGAAAAATCACCAGTAAAGATACTGTTGTAATTCATGATAACGGTAAGGTAAAAGCAGAAATTCGGGCACAACAGGTTATCGTAAGTGGTGAGGTTCAGGGAAATATCTTTGCAACGGAACGATTGGAAATTACCGCTTCGGGTAGAGTTATTGGTGATATTACCGCTCCTCGTGTTAGTATTGCGGAGGGAGTTGTTTTTGAAGGAAAATGCACGATGAAACCTCCTTCAAATCCGGTTCCTCAGCAAAAATAAAAAAATATATTCGGGTCTGACACATTAGGAAATTCCACACCTTAAACAATATCATTTTTTTCTTTTATTTTTTTCAGTTTCCGCCAGAGTGTATTTCTTCCAATACCTAATCTACGGGCTGCTTCTGAACGGTTAAAGTGACATTCTGCTAAAGTTTTTAGTAGGGTCTCTGTTTCTATTTCTTTTAAGGATACTATTTTTTTCTCAACTGTATTTTTACCTGCCTCCCATAAACCCAATGCTCGTTCAACCATCATAGGAGCTTCATCGGGTTGAAAAGGCACAAAAATATATCCATATACTCCCTGTCTCATCAGTTCTACAGCCTGAGGAATTTGTTGAGCCGATGCCAAAATGAGGGTAGGTTGATTTTTCGCATATTTTAATGCGAAAGAATAATCATCGGTAATCAATACATCGGCAAAATCGTTTACAATAGCATATCCATGGGCTTCAAGAAGTGTTTTCAGTGTAAACTCATTTATAGGTTGCTGGATATGTAATTTTATACGAGCCATGTAAAACAATCCTTTTACTTTTATTCCTTTTATAAATAGTATAATACATTTCCAAAAGAATTTATATAGAAGGGAACTATCGGAAAATTTATGCCGCAATCTTTTTATGAAAATAAAGCCAAACACTTACTATGGGTAGAAGCCACTCGTGAAGTGTTCTATATGTCCTGGCCTATTGTATTGGGTTCCCTTTCCTATACCGTTATGGAATTTTGTGATAAGTGGATGGTCGCTCAATTAGGAACGGTGCCTTTGGCGGCGGTCGGTTCTGCGGGAATATGGTCATACACGATGAGCACATTATTATTAGGTATTGTGGGTTGCACGGGGACATTTGTAGCACAGTCGTATGGTAAGGAAATATGGAAGGATTGTTCGCGATATACATGGCAGGGGATTTATCTGGCGTTTTTTTCTATCTTGCTTGCGGGAATATTGTTTCTTTTTTCAGAGATGTTGTTTTCATGGATGAAACACAGTCCCGAAGTTACCCAACAGGAAATAACCTACTTCCGTATTCGGTTGTTGGGCTATTTCCCGATGGCTATGGGTTCCGCTTTAGCCTCCTTTTTTCCCTCTATCAGCAAACCACGAGTGCCTATGTATTCAGCCATTGTAGGGAATGTCTTAAATCTGATATTAAACTATCTTTTAATTTTCGGGAAGTTTGGTTTTCCACGGATGGAGATAGCCGGAGCCAGTTATGCCACTGTAATTTCACAATGGACGCAAACATTAATTCTATTTTTCCTGTTTCTGATGCCCGGGCTACATCAGAAATTTGGAACACGAACTTACTACTATTTTGATTTTCAACGGATGAAAGAATTAATAAGAATTGGGATACCTGCGGGATTATCCATGTTTTTAGATATTTGCAACTGGAGCATATTTACCAGTTTTATTGTAGGTAGGTTTGGGGATGTTTCTCTTGCGTCGCATAATGTAGCCATCAGTTTTATGCATTTGTGTTTTATGCCTGCGGTTGCGGTGAGTATTGGCATTTCTGCGATTGTTGGACAGTGGTTAGGTCGGCGGGAAGTGCAAATAGCCAAACAAAGGGTTTATGTAGCCCTTGCTTTATGTATGGGATATATGGTAAGCATGGGTTTTGTTCTTGCTGTATTTGGAGGGAAACTTATTTACCATATATTCAGCCAAGACCCGGAGGTCGTTCATTTTGGGCATCGGTTATTAATTTTAGCTGCTTTATTTCAAGCGTTTGATGCCATTAATATTATTTGTTTAGGTGCTTTGCGGGGTGCTGGAGATACCCGCTGGGTAATGTGGGCGATGGTTATCAATGCTTATTGCCTTTTCCTGCCTCTGGCAATTATTATGGGCTTCGTTTTAGGTTGGGGTGCTTTTGGTTCCTGGATTGCTGCTACAATTTATATTGCGGTTTTAAGTATGACCCTTATCTATCGCTTTCTTTCTGAAAAGTGGACACAAATCATTATCTTTTCGGAAGAAGTCCCAACTCAATGAAACTGAACAAAGGTAACGCTGTCGAATAAAACGGATATTTAGATTTATTTTTTTACACCAGATATTTTGGTTCTTAAAAAGGAGGTTAAATGTGGTATTATGAAATTTAATGAGAGTATGAAGTGTTCAGAAAATATAAACCGTTATTAGAAGGAGCAAAATATGAGTTACAAAATGATGTTGCCCATGATGTTTGCCATGATTATCCTCGTATCTTTGATGATGATAAACATTAGAGCAGATGAAACCCGTGCTGCGGAGAAAGGTGAATGGATTTCTTTGTTTGATGGGAAATCATTGCAAGGTTGGGTTCAGTTTCTTCCGGACCCAAATGCAGACCCTGCGAAAACATGGATGGTAAAAGATGGGGTTATTCATTGCACTGGAAATCCCGCAGGTTATATTCGCACAGATAAAAAATTTGGAAATTATCAATTGCAATTAGAATGGCGTTGGGCAGGTTCTCCGGGCAATAGCGGTGTTTTGCTTCATGTTCAGGATAAAGACGAAGTGTGGCCAAAATCTATCGAGGCTCAACTCATGCATGAAAATGCAGGAGATTTTTGGGTGATTGGTGGGACCGATTTTGAGGAACATAAGAAAAATGCAAGCAAAGAAGATGACCGTCGTGTGCCGAAGCGGGCGGACTGTAGTGAAAAGAAACCCGGTGAATGGAACCAATACGATATCTGGTGTGAAGGGGATACCATTCGCGTATTTGTAAATGGTGTTCTGCAAAATGAAGCACATAAATGCACCGTAACAGAAGGTTATATTGGATTACAAAGTGAAGGAGCACCTATTGAATTTCGTAATATTAAATTAAGAAAGTTAGAACCCAAAAAGTAATTACACAGAACGAGTTTCTATCCATTTCTGTTTTCTCTGCGATTGAAAAAGGAAAATTACAACTTATTTTTAATAAAGAAGTTATGCAAATTAAAGCAGCAGGAAATAAATTTTTATTAAAAAAAGAGAAACGAAATGAGTATTCGATGTAATATACTTAATAGAAATAAAATTTAATAGCAACATATTGGAGTAAAACATAATGAAAGTATTCTTCTTTTTATATCGAATATCCACCTTCCTGTTATTGCTATGTGTTATGACATTTTTAACAGGATGCCCCAAACCCGATTTGCAGGTATCTGCACTATCACATCATTTCGGCGGAGATATGTATACAGGCATTGTAGAAACAGACTGGGAATTTCAAATATGGAACGCCGGTGATAAGAATTCTATCTTGTACTATAAAGTAGAACCTATAAAAAATTGGATTCTTGTAAATCCGACCTCCGGGAAAATTGCTGCAAATGATGAACCCGTAAAGGTATCCGTTCATATCAACCGTGATAGCACTCAAAAGTCAGTGCCTTCTTTTGCCACAGGGTATATCAAAGTTTCAGGCGGAGGGAAGGAAAAAGTAATTACAGTAACGACTGTCCCTAACTTCTATACAGAAGTTTTTGGCGGTCTTTATAATCGACCTTTTGATTTGTCCAATACGACTTTGGTTTTTATTCCAGATGAAGGACTACACTTCTATAAACAAGGTATCAAGAAGAATGTTCAACAATTTCCCCAGCAACCTCCTAATATGGGAAACTATGCTCTTTTTGCAGTACAAGACCCGTTCAAAATATCTTTCTCAATAGCACCCATTCCTTTTTATGGAGTTAAATACACAGATATTTATGTTTCCAGTAAAGGATATATATCCTTTGGTGCAAAAGGGTTGGAACCTATTACAGTGGGCAAACATTTTGCATATCCGCAAATCTCTCTTTTACCAATAGATGCATTGCTTGCAGAGGAAGGTAGTGGTGTTATTTATAGCTTGCTTCCTCAAAAAATAGTTATTTCATGGATAAATATTCCTCTTGCACAAAGTCCAACCATTGGAGAAGATGGTAAACCATTTAAAAATAATATTCAGGTTGAACTGTTCTTTGATGGAAAAATACAGATAACCTATCTTAGTATTGACCCGAAACAATTTAATGCCGTTGTTGGTTTATCCTGTGGTGGCGGAGATGGAACAAGCCCACCCGTTCAGGATTTTGTTATCAGTGATTTATCCAGTGCTCCGGAAATATAATCTTGTTTAGAATAAAAATGCTCCTGACTTATCTATTAGGAGCATTTTATTTTCGATTATCTCTTGTGCTTGTATAAATTGGAAAAATCTTCTATTGAACCGTTTCGGATTCCATAATTGAGCGAGATACCGCTTTAATTAATCTTCTACGACGGCGTTCCGAGGGCTTCTCATAATGGCGAAGTTCGCGAAGTCTTTGCATAATACCATCTTTATTGCACTTTTTCTTGAAACGCCGCATAGCCTTATCGAAAGACTCTTCCGGCTTAATTCGAACCTTTGTCAAAGAAATCAACCTCCTTTCAATATAAATTTGTAAGTTGAAAAGGATTTTAATTATATAACAAATAGGGACAATGTTTCAAGAGATGTTCCATTTTAAATTTTTCTATTATTTGTGTTAGAATATTATTGCAATTCAGCGGAGATGGGGTTCTCCTCAAACTGCCGAGCGTGGCTGATGACTCCTACCTAAAACATCCTCGGTATAACTATTTCTACGAAAGGAACATGACATGGAACAACTGTATTTATCTGCATCCATCTGGTTATCTCTTGCCCTCATCTCTGTAATAATTGCCTACTATTTGAGGGTTTCTATTGCTTTGATAGAAATTTGTGTGGGTGTTGTTGCCGGGTATGTAACCAGCAATTTCTTACACACCGATTTGCTCAATAACGGTGAAGAATGGCTGAAATTTCTTGCAGGTAGTGGAGCCATTTTTCTTACCTTTCTGGCAGGTGCTGAATTAGAACCTACGGTGATTAAAAATAAATGGAAGGAAGTCCTTCTTATAGGGTTAATTGGATTTTTTTCTCCTTTCATCGGTTGTTCGTTAATTACTTATTTCTTATTAGGATGGACTCCGCAAGCCAGTTTGCTATGTGGTGTAGCCCTATCCACTACTTCAATGGCTGTGGTCTATGCGGTAATGATTGATACAGGGTTAAATATTACAGAATTCGGGAAGGGCATATTAGGTTCTTGCTTTATCAATGATATTGGGACCGTTCTGGCTTTAGGAATTATCTTTGCACCGTTTACCTACAAGACCTTTATTTTTATTACTATAACGGTTATCTATCTTGCACTTTTCCCATTTATAACGAACTATTTAACGAATGTATATGGAAACCGAACGGCAGCCATTCGAACCAAATGGATTTCATTTACATTATTTGGATTAGGAGCATTGGCGTTATGGTCGGGCAATGAAGCTGTATTACCTGCTTATATAGCAGGTATGGTGCTTGCAGAATTTAGTCAAAGGAATCCAGTTTGGTTGCGGAGATTACGAACCTTAACTGTAGGGTTTCTAACCCCATTTTATTTCTTAAGAGCCGGGACACTTGTATCCATTCCTGCATTAATTTCTGCTCCTCTTCTTATCATTGCCTTATTAGTAGCAAAGGTAATTTCCAAAATATTAGGGCTATATCCTTTCATTTCTCAATTCCGGCGAGAAAAGAATGAACGATGGTATTACACCTTGATGATGTCCACTGGACTTACCTTCGGAACTATATCGGCTCTATTCGGGTATACTCATAAGATTATTAATACAGAACAATATTCTTATATCGTGATTACGGTTATTGGAAGTGCTGTAATTCCAACGATGATTGCGTCTTATTTCTTTACCCCCAAACATCTTTTAACCCGAAAACCTCATCCCACAGAGGCTACACATGAATTATCAGAAGAGTAATATCTTTAAATAACAAAAATAAATTGAATATTCCCTTTAACTTATGCGATAATATAATCCCCGACAGATAAAGAGAGCGGTAAGGGGGAATAATCAGAGAAAAATTCCGTTATAAAGACGGATAATTATATATTTGAAGGATATAAAAAATATATTATCAACAAGTATTCGTTTAATTAAAACTAAACAATTAACTTTTAACAAGAAAGGGTTCAGTTATGGCAATCAAGGTTGGTATTAATGGTTTTGGTCGTATCGGTCGCACGGTATTCAAACTGTTGGTAAAGAATGCAGATTTTGAGGTCGTTGGTATAAACGATATTACCGATGCGAAGACATTGGCTCATTTGCTTAAATACGACAGCACATTTGGTGTTTTCAACGCAGAAGTAAAGGCAACGGAAAATTCCATTATTGTTAATGGGAAAGAGTACAAAGTAACCGCAATAAAAGACCCGTCCCAACTTCCCTGGCGAGATTTAGGTGCAACCGTTGTTGTTGAATCCACAGGGATTTTTACAAAGAAAGACGATTGCTTAAAGCATGTTTCTGCAGGGGCTAAAAAAGTTTTATTAACCGTTCCTCCGAAAGATGAAGTTGATGCGATTATTGTTATGGGTGTTAATGATGAGACATTAAAACCTACGGATGTAGTTGTTTCTAACGCCAGTTGCACAACGAATTGCCTTGCCCCTGTGGCTAAGGTTCTTCACAAGAATTTTGGGATTGTTCGTGGATTTATGACCACGGTTCATGCGTATACGAATGACCAGCGCGTGCTTGACATGCCTCATAAAGACCTTCGTCGTGCCCGTGCTGCTGCCAATGCGATTATCCCTACAACAACAGGTGCCGCAAGAGCCGTTGGTAAAGTATTACCTGAATTGAAAGGCAAGTTAGATGGCTTTGCCATGCGTGTTCCGGTGATTGACGGTTCCGTCGTTGACCTTGTTGCGGAATTGGAAAAGAAAGTGACCAAAGAAGATATTAACAGGGCTATCAAAGAAGCTGCCGAAACCTATCTTAAAGGTATCCTTGCTTACACCGAAGACCCGATAGTCTCCTGCGATGTTATCGGCAATCCTAATTCCAGTATTTTTGATGCACAAAGCACTATGGTAATGGGTGATAACTTTGTGAAAGTAGTATCCTGGTATGACAATGAATTTGGTTATTCCAATCGCTGTGTTGATTTGCTTAAACTGATGGCAAAATAACCTATTGGAATGCATAGAAATACATATAACAACACACCTTATTGAAAGGATGTGGATATGAATAAATTAACATTGAAAGATATTGATGTTCGTGGGAAGCGTGTCCTTATGCGGGTAGATTTTAATGTTCCTCAAAATGAGGACGGTTCCGTCCGTGATGATACCCGTATTCGTGCCGCTTTGCCCAGCATTCAGTATGTTCGCGAAAACGGCGGAAAATTAATTCTAATGTCTCATTTAGGAAGACCGAAGGATTATATTAAAGCGGGTGATACCGAAGGATTAAAAAAATTGAAGATGGACCCCGTTGCAGACCGTTTACGCGAGTTGATAGGCGGTAATGTAAAGAAGGTAGACCAGGTAGTCGGTCCTGAGGTGGAAAAAGCAGTAGCAGAAATGCAACCCGGTGATATTTTATTACTTGAAAATACACGGTTTGAAAAAGGTGAAGAAAAGAATGACCCAGAACTTTCTCAGCAATTGGCAAAGTTAGGGGATGTATATGTCAGTGATGCCTTTGGAACCGTTCACCGTGCCCATGCCTCTACGGAGGGAGTTACCAAGTTTATGCCTGTAAGTGTAGCAGGTTTTTTGGTAGCCAAAGAGATTGAATACTTTGAAAAGGTATTGAAAAATCCGGAGCGTCCTCTGGTGGCTATATTGGGTGGCAAGAAAGTAAATGACAAAATTAAGGTTATTGAAAACTTGCTAAATCTGGTGGATGTTCTGATTATTGGTGGCGGTATGTCTTATACCTTCTTAAAAGCCATGGGTTATGAAATTGGCGATTCACTTCTGGATAAGGAAGGAATTGAATTTGCCAAAAATGCTATGGAAAAGGCGAAAGAACGCAATATCCCGTTATTACTACCGGTAGATATTGTAGTTGCTAACCGTTTTGCTGTAGATGCCGATACGAAGGTTGTTCCTGCGGATGGTATAGAACCCGGCTGGATGGGGATGGACATCGGACCGAAGACGATAGAAAAATTCTGTGATGAAATTCGCAAAGCAAAGATGGTGGTATGGAACGGACCTGTAGGCGTATTTGAGATGGAACCTTTTGCGAAAGGTTCGCGTGCTCTTGCAGAATGTCTTGCCCATAGCGGTGCTATTAGTGTTATTGGTGGTGGTGATACCGCAGCCGCCATTGAAGCATTTGGTTTGACGGATAAGATGTCCCATGTGTCCACGGGTGGTGGTGCATCCCTTGAAATGTTAGAAGGGAAACAACTACCCGGTGTAGTCGCTCTTACAGATAAAGATGCAGTTTTCGGATGTGGTTGTGGTTGCACTTGCTGTTAATCCGCTTTTTGAGATATAGCAACAATTAAGTTTATAATATAAATGTAATTTTAACTACCCAACACCTGGAGAGGGGATATGTGAACCTCTCTCTAAGGTTGGGCGAATGAAAGGAAAAAAATATGGCATTAACAAAGGAGAGAAAACAAGAACTTATTCAGGAATTTGCACGAACCAGTGATGATACCGGTTCTCCCGAAGTGCAGGTGGCCATTCTCACAGAGAGAATTCGCGAACTTACAGAGCATTTGAAGAAACATAAAAAAGATTTTGCAAGCCGTCGCGGTTTACTTCAAATGGTAGGGAAAAGGCGTTCGTTATTAGCATATCTCCGTAAGAGTGACTTTGAACGCTATCAGGTTCTCATTGATAAACTTAATCTTAGAAAATAACAATCATTATTCACGCCTAAATGTAAAGAAAATTAAATATGGTAGAAAGAATTTCAGTAACAATCGGCACCAAAGAAGTTTCATTTGAAACGGGGAAAATAGCAAAGCAGGCACACGGGGCTGTAATATGTCAGTGTGGAGATACTATGGTGCTATCCACTGCTTGTGTTGACCTGAACAATAAATTGGAAGTGGACTTTTTCCCGCTGACCGTTGATTATCGCGAAAAATTTTATTCAGTAGGTCAAATACCCGGTAACTTTTTCCGTCGGGAATCCAAACCTTCAGAACGCGAGGTGCTTGTATCACGATTAACCGACCGTCCTTTAAGACCTTTATTCCCAAAATCCTTTAAGAACGAGGTTCAGGTCTGTCAAACAGTCCTGTCCGCAGACAATATCCATGACCCAGATGTGTTATCTATTAATGCCGCTTCCGCAGCACTTCATATTTCGCCTATCCCATTTTTAGAGCCTATTGGTGCTGTTCGTATCGGTTATATTGATGGAAATTTCGTTGTAAATCCCACCATTGCAGAAATAAAAGACAGTCGGATAGACCTTGTTGTGGCAGGTACAGAAAGTGCCATTTGCATGGTGGAAGGTATGGCAAAGGAAGTATCTGAGCAGGTAATGCTTGAAGCCCTCGAGTATGGACATGTCTGGATAAAAAAATTGGTTTCCGCTATTGAAGAATTGCGAAGCAAATGTGGGAAGGAAAAAATACAGATTGAAGAACCTGTAAAGAATGAAGCCTTAGAACAAGATATTCAGCAATGGCTTTCAGGTAAAATGGAAGCCGTTTTGTTCCAGACGGAGAAACAGGCACGCAGAGATGGGATTAGTAAACTTCAAGAAGAATTGCTTGCCTATATAAAAGAAAAATACGGTGAAGAACAATATCCCGCATTGGAAATACAGGCAAAAGAAATCTATGAAGAAATAGTGCGTAATACCCTGCGGGGACGGGTCATTAAAGAAAATCTCCGTGTAGATGGTCGTAAGTTAGACGAAATTCGTCCTATCAGTATAGAAGTAGGTATTCTGCCGCGTGCTCACGGTTCTGCCCTGTTTACAAGAGGTGAAACGCAGGCTTTAGTTACCACAACTTTAGGTACCAGTCAGGATGAACAGCGATTGGACGAATTAACCGGTGATTCGATGAGCCGTTTCTTCTTGCACTATAACTTCCCGCCATGGTCCGTAGGAGAAGTGGGAAGATTAGGTGCCCCGGGCAGACGTGAAGTTGGACATGGAAAATTGGCAGAACGGGCTCTTACCGGCGTTCTTCCTTTTGACCCCAACGATTCCACTGTCGTGTCAGACCCGGACACATGTTTTCCTTATGTCGTTCGGGTAGTTTCGGATATAACGGAAAGTAACGGTTCCAGTTCCATGGCATCTGTTTGTGGTGGTTCGTTAAGTTTAATGGATGCAGGTGTTCCTATCAAGTCCCATGTAGCAGGAATTGCCATGGGCTTAATCAAAGAAGGAGAAGAATTCCGTGTCCTGACCGATATTTTAGGGGATGAGGACCATCTCGGAGATATGGACTTTAAAGTCTGTGGCACGCGTAACGGAATTACGGCTTTTCAGATGGATACAAAGATTAAAGGTGTTCCTCGCTCTGTTATGGAACAAGCCCTCGAACAGGCTCGACAGGGGCGATTGTTTATATTAGATAAAATGGAGAAAGTCTTGCCTCAACCACGTGCCGAAATTTCTCCTTATGCCCCACGAATATATACTATTAAAATCGACCCGGATAAAATTCGTGAAGTTATTGGTCCCGGTGGAAAAGTTATTCGCGATATCCAGATGAAAACAGGGACAGAGATTACCATACAGAATGACGGAACAGTGATGATTGCTGCGGTGGACAAAGCGTGTGCAGACAAAGCAACCGATATGGTGTTAGGAATTACTGCAGAGGTTGAGGTCGGGAAAATCTATCATGGAAAAGTTACCCGCATTATGAATTTTGGTGCTTTTGTCAGCATTCTTGGAAATCGAGAAGGTCTTGTTCATGTATCCGAATTGGCTCCTCATCGTGTTCGTGAAGTTACCGATGAGGTGAATATAGGCGATGAGATAGATGTGAAAGTGATTGAAGTGGATAAATTCGGTCGTATCAATCTTTCCAAAGTTCAAGCGGATATGGAATTGGGTAAAATTCCTAATGTGCCCAGAAATAGGAACAACTATTCCGAACCGCATTATGAAAAAAGAGACCGAGGCGGAAGAAATTTTAATCGCAACGATTCCAATAGACATCGACGTTAATTTTAATAGGAATATCTTACCATCAATAAAATAGTTCGATGAGACATTTTAAACGGGCAAAGCGTTCGATAAACCTTTCTTTAGAAGAGAATATATGTACCTATACATTACCTAATGGTATTCGAGTATTTACAAAACAAATTCCATACTTATTTTCAGCTAATTTAGGGGTCTGGGTACCTGGAGGTTCAGCGTCCGAACCGGAAGGGAAAGAAGGACTGGCTCATTTCCTGGAACATCTTTTTTTCAAAGGCACAAAAACAAGAACAACGCGCGACATCATGGAGGCGATTGAATGTAAAGGAGGACAGATTAATGCCTTTACCACGCAAGAATATACCTGCTTCTATATTAAAACACTGACGGAATATGTGTCCCTTGCCATCGAAATCCTATCGGACATCTTGAAAAATTCGACCTTTAAGGAGATAGACAAAGAACGGAATGTTATCCTTGAAGAAATTTCTTTATTGGAAGACACACCCGAAGATATAATTTTAGACCTGTTCCATCAATTTGTATGGAGGAAGCATCCCCTTTCACGACCTATATTAGGAACGGCTCGTTCTGTCAAACATCTAACCCAAAACGATATCATCTCGTTTTACAAAAAAATTTACTCCGCACAAAATATAATAATTACTGCAGTTGGAAATTTTAATGAAGAAGAACTTCTGCATAACTTCCAGCATTGGTTTCACGACTTTCCGAAAAAGACGAGAAGAGAAAAAATGGACCCCAAGCCCATATTTCATGCGGGAATGAAACATCATTCGCGGGATATATCGCAGATGCATTTTTGTTTAGGTTATCCGGCTCCTTCGATGACGGATAAAGAACGGTTTATCTGTGAATTGGCGAGTAATATTCTGGGAGGTGGTTCTACATCGCGGCTCTTTTATCGCATTCGTGAACAGGAAGGGCTTGCCTACAATATCTTTTCTTTTCACGACCTATTCCGTTATGCGGGGACTTTCGGCGTGTATGCCGGTGTAGCACCCGAAAATTTCAGGGCTGTAGTTCATATTATTCTTGATGAAATAAAAAAACTCAAAGAGATACCTATTTCAGAGACAGAACTTGAATTATATCGTCAGGAACTTAAAGGGGAATTATTGATGGCGCATGAACATGCGGAAACACACATGACCCGTATCGGTAAAAGCATTATCTATCATAACCATATTCTCTCCATACAAGAAATCCTCTCAGCTCTTGACCAAATTACTCCCTCACAAATATGCCAGTTCTTCCGCAAATATTGCACTTCTACCAATATCGCTCTGGTGTCATTAGGTCCCGCCAAATACAAACTATCCCACAAAGATATTTGTTTTTAGAATTTGTAGAGATTTATAAAAAAACTATAAGACATAGGTAATAGTTAATCCTTGTGCTGTTTGACTTGAAAAATAATACTTTTTCCATATAAGAACCCCTTTTATGAATACATGAGACCTTTATTACAGATGTCCATATTATATGATAATATATAGGTATCATAAGAGAGAATAGTTGTATGTTTATAGTAGATATTATCAAATCGTTAAATAAGATGTTGGGACTATTTAATCCGCAGTTAGCCCCTCATCTGGCTCAGGTTACTTATTTAAGCAAGAGAATGGGCGAACACTTAGGTTTGTCTCCACAAGCCATGCAGGATTTGGTAATCGCCTCATCCATCCATGATATTGGCTTGCTTTCTTTATCTCAGAAAGAAAGTTTTTTACTTTTGGAAGAGAATTTTCCTGCAACACATTCATTAACAGTCTTTTTATTGTTTAATAAAATTCCCTTTTTCCATCAGGCATCTAAAATCGTTAAATATCATCATGTTAATTATGGAAAACAAAATGCCCGTTCCGTTTGTAGTAATCCCGATAACAATTCGGTTCCCTTAGAGAGTTTCATTATCAGATTAGCAGACCGATTGGCTGTTCACATAAATCCGACACAACCGATTCTTGAGCAGATAAAGGATGTTTATCAATACATTGAATCAAGCAAAGAAATTTATCATCCGGAAGTATTAGATGTCTTTCATTCTGTTATTAAAAAACAGGACTATTTATGGCTTGATTTGGTCTCTATTCCGCCAGATTTGATGTTAGAAAAAATTCTATTGGAAAGTGTGCTTCAATTACCTCAGGATAGCATATTTACAGAAATTGCGGAAGTGATTGGATATTTGATTGATTTCAAAAGTCAGTTTACGGCAAGTCATAGTTATTGTGTGGCGGAAATATCATCCTGGTTATTTCATTCAGGCAAATTTCCTGTGGAGGAGCCCTGTAATATTATTCGGGAGGCAGGTTTTCTTCACGATATAGGGAAATTAGCCATACCTATAGATATATTAGAGAAACCGGGAAGACTTAATTCCAAAGAATGGAACATTATGCGGGCTCATGTATATTACAGTCATACGGCTTTAGAGACGATGTATAAAGAATATCCATGTTTGAGATATACCCCCTATCATCATGAAAAATTAGATGGTTCGGGTTATCCTTTCGGTTTGAAGGGAAAAGATATTCCTATGATTGCCCGCATCATTGCTGTAGCCGATGTTTTCACTGCAATTACAGAGAACCGACCTTACCGTGGCGAATTGAGTGAAGGTGAAGTTGTAAAAATTATGAAGCCCATGGCAGATTCCAAGAAGTTAGATGAAGATATAGTGGATTATGTGCTGGCACATTTTAAGGAAGCGAAGAGACGGCGTGATGAATCGGAGTCTTTAGCCCAGCAGGCCTATAAGAGGTTTCGAGAAGATATTAAACGATTTTATGAAATCGAAACGAAGAATAAAAAATAAAGAGACCAATATTCTGTATTTAGCGTTTTGTTCACGATGAATGTTTTCGGGATGTTCTTTTCTATTCGGGGGTATAAATAACCGCTAATATGCGGGCGTTTTCTTCGTTGGCGGAACGAACCTCATGGGGAGTGGTGGAGTCATAGTAGATACTATCACCGGGGGCTAATATAAATATGTCCGAACCATACGATACCTGTATTTTCCCGTCAAGGACGAAAATAAATTCCTCCCCCTCATGCACTGAAAACATGCAGTCCTCAGAGACCGTAGGATGAATATCAATTAAAAAAGGTTCCATGTGCCTACCCGCTTTGTTATAGGCTAACGGATGAAATTCAAGTGTGCTGGTGTCTGAGGCAACTCGTATGCCAGAAAAGCGGACTATGGGACTTTTCTTATCTCCATTACGGGTAATTACGGGTTCTGCATGCGGTTTGTCATCTAACAAAGTACCTAAATGTACACCCAATCCGCGGGCTATCTGGAGAAGAGGGACTAATGAAGGTGAAAGATGTCCTTCTTCCAGCGCTTCAATGATTTCAGGTGTGCAATGACTTCTTTGGGCTAACTCTTCACGAGAAATCCCTTTGCCCTGCCGTAGTCGTGCTATATGTTGCCCCAAACTGCTTGAAAGTGCCATAATGAATTCTCCTGTTCAGTTAAAAAATCCAAAAAATATTTGTATTTATCATATCATAAGAAAGCGACTTATTAATACCCTTTGTTATTATGATAACTAAAAACAAAATTGAGACGACAAGATATATTTTTGAAAAGGTATATTCCCAATATCATCATAGACGATTTGCAATGAATGACCCAATACAATGGATTTATTCGTATCCCGATAAAGAGGATATGGAAATCGTGGGGCTTGTCTCTGCACTTTTGGCTTTTGGAAATGCAAAGTCATTTAATAGCAAAATAAAGAAAATTATTTCTTTATGGCGTTCTCCGTCAAAAGAATTATTAAATTGGTCTCGCAAAGATTTTCAAGGGGTTCTTGCAGGATTTCAACATAGATTTGTAAACGGCAAAACCGTGGCTAATTTTTTATATGGACTTCGTCGAATACTGGAAGAGTATGGAACAATAGGTTTTTGTATATTAAATCATTATGAAAAATCATCGGGAAATTTATGGAACACATTACAAAAATTTACAGACGAATTGCGTAGATTAGCAGATAGCCCTTTATATTTTTTAGTTCCCATGCCCAATAAGGGTGGGGCTTGTAAACGGTTCTGGCTTTACCTTCGCTGGATGGTGCGAAAGGATGAGATTGATGTGGGCTGCTGGAATTTTATCAAGCCGTATCAATTAATCATCCCTTTAGATACTCATATTTATCAATGGGCTGTTTCTCTCCGTCTTATATCGGTTCGTTCTCGGAATGCGAAGACGGCAATGGTATTAACAGAGATTTTTTGTAAAATATGTCCTGAAGACCCGTTGCGGTATGATTTTTCCCTTTGTCAGGCGGGTATGTTGGGAATGCGAGACAAAATCTTATATGATGAAAGGAAAGGTAAATAATAACTATTGAGGATATGTTTATGGAAGTAGGTATAACGAAAAAAGTTGCTGTATTAGGTTTGGGATATGTAGGACTTCCTCTTGCACTGGAATTTCATAGAAGTGGTCTGGAAGTATGGGGAATTGATACGGATAAAGAAAGGATTCATAAACTTAAATCGGGCTTATCCTATAATGATGATGTATCTGATGAAGTTATTCAACAAGCGATGAAAACAAACCGTTTCTTTGTAACGGATGAATATGAAATACTCAAAGAAATAGACGCTGTTTGTATTTGTGTCCCTACACCCTTGAATAAGATTCAGGAGCCGGATTTATCTTTTATCATACAGGCGGTTGATGCTATCGAATCTTATTTACATCAAGGGATGCTGATTGTTCTTGAGAGCACAACTTATCCCGGCACAACAGAAGAAGTGGTATTACCGCGTTTGTCCAAAGGTGGATTGTGTGTAGGAAAAGACTTCTTTCTTGCTTTCTCACCGGAACGCTATGACCCCGGGAATAAACAATTCCATATACGAAACACACCCAAAGTTATAGGAGGAATTACCCCTACATGTACCCAGAAAGCCCAAGAGCTCTATCAACATATCATTTCTGAAATTGTGCCTGTGTCGAATGCGAGAACGGCAGAAATGGTAAAGTTGTTGGAAAATACTTTCCGTGCAGTCAATATAGCACTGGTCAACGAAATGGCTATGATGTGTGATACTTTGGGTATAGATATATGGGAGGTGGTGGATTCTGCTCGAACCAAGCCGTTTGGTTTTATGCCTTTCTACCCGGGACCCGGCTTGGGTGGACATTGTATTCCTGTTGACCCTGTGTATCTATCCTGGAAAATGAAAACATTAAATTATACGGCACGGTTTATTGAATTAGCCCGAACAATAAATTCGTCCATGCCCAAATATGTAGTAGAGAAGATGGCAGATGCCTTAAACAAGCAGAAAAAAAGTATTCAGGGAAGTAAAATTTTAATTTTAGGGGTAACTTATAAGAAAGATATTTCAGACCTTCGAGAATCTCCTGCCTTGGATATTATTTCGCTACTTATTAAAAAAGGGGCGGAAACATATTTCTCTGACCCGTATGTAAGCCAGTTAGAAGTTGAGGAGAAAATATTGCAATCATACCCGATAAAAGAGGGCTTGTCTTTATTTGACCTTGTGGTTATAATTACGGACCACTCTGTTTATGACTATGAAGAAATTGTCAAACAGTCTCAATTCGTTTTAGATACACGAAACGCTACAAAGAATGTGGCTCCCTCCTTAAAACAAAAGGTTATAAAGCTATAGACTTACCGATAATATAATTTTATATGTCCAATGCAGGATGTCTGTATGGAATTATTTTTTTGAAAGATGTTTCGAGTAGAAAAAGTTAATCCTGAGAGGTATCAATATAGGGAGTTGGGAGGAGTGTCATGTAATCGTTTAAAAATCCGCGGTCCATAAAACACTCGATAATTGTCTTTCCTAACGGATGTAAATCCGGGGTGATGTATTTCTTTAACTCGTTACGGAAAAAGTTATAAAGGATTTCAGCACCTTCATCATAGGCTTCTTCATCCACTTCTGGTTGATAATAAGTCTCAAATAAGAAGTTAGGCAAAATCTCCCCTTCAATTCTAACTGTTTTTAAGGTATGTCCCAATAACGGACATCGCGAATTAACCAATTGAGTGGGCTTAAAACGAGCAATTCCTCTCCGTGCGAGGTATTCTCGGGCTAACCATTGGGGTGCAAAACCAACTTTCCAGGCACCTATATGCTGGTTAGGGCAGAGGATATGATATACCCGCGGACTGGCTAAAATTTGGTCGAGTAATAGGTTTGCATGATGTACATACTTTCCAGTAGCAAAGGGCCAATAAGAGCCAACTCCTTCGGAGGTCATCCCTTCGGTATGGACGATAGAAGGGTTATCATGTCCTCGTGGAGCCACCAAACGCCATAGCCAACCTAATGCCGATGGTAAAAGGTGGAACATACCAATAATACCATAAGAAGGTTTCTCTTTGGTGCATGGAGGTGTTCGTACACCAAAACTGCGAATATCCACAGAAACGGGCTTGTTGATAACATTGGGCATAATACGGCGAGGGACAATTACGCGTGGATTGGGACAGGGTATGCCTGGTTCGTCTTCTGTGTGTTCCCATATCATAGCACGAGAATTGGGAACCGCATTAATATTCAGGAATAACAAAGGTTCTGGTGGTTGTGCTGTAAGTGCCTCAAAGGTAAGGTCCATCCCATACCTACCTATATGATTTACACGAATAAACCAACCTTTTTCCGCATCGGTTACAGTGATTTTTCCATCTCCACGCTGGAAGGAAGGATGACAAAGAGCCATATCATCACTTACAGGTCTCAAAGCACAAGCACGGGGTAATTCTAATAAAATTTGCTCATTAGTTTGGATATTTGTCCCTACCAAAATACGACCATCTTCCTCACGATGTATGGATTCGAGCATCTCACTTTTTCCACCACCACTGGCGCCTTCATGTAAAATGGTTACCACATTGTCATAAGGGGTAATTACCTGAACTGTGGAACTATGCGTTGTTATCCAACCTTCCTGCTCCCCTAAATGTAGCAGGTATCCATAAACCCCTTTCTTAGCACTGGGACCCGGATATAAATTGTAGGAAAAGATTTCGTAATATTCTTTTCCTCGGTGATGGACAACAACCTGTTTTTTGTTAAAATGCGTATGACGAAAAACAGGGGCAATATACATAATCAGTTTCGGGTCAAATTTAGTAGTCAACACATCCCACGAGACAATTCCTTGAAGCAGTGCTAAACCTAAAGCAAAGAAACCCGCATTAGCAGGAGCAATTGCGAAAGCCTGTTTCCCTAAAAAATCACCCCCTGCCATAAAACCAAACATAATTAATTCCTGAGTTTGGAGCCAGGCAAAGGTTTCCTCTGCAAGTTTTTCAAAAGGATAGCCAAACACATCCTCAAAATAGGGTTTATCTGTGGGCTCTTTGTCTCCAATGAATGTGCAATCAGGGTCCCTTCTTCTCATATAGGGTTCTGTATAATTTACACAAACACCGTTCCTAACGCGATTAACGGTGGCTTCGTGATAATTACCTATTCCTGGAATATCATATTCAACTTTGAACTGGGCATCCGGTGCGGAAGAACCACAGGCTATTTCAATTAATTCATTAATAGATGTAGCAACAGAAACTTTCTTTGATTTTGACAAAATATTCTTTATTTGTTCTGGCATTTTTACATTTTTCCAGTTTCTTTCTATCTTTCGCATAGAAGAATCCCTTTTGTTGCTTTTCCATTACATGAATTAAAAATTAAATAAAGTAGTATATCAAAAATAATTAAACAAATTCGATTATTTCGAACAGATTTACTTAACAAAGTATTCGGACCAATTTTTTATAATCGGCAGGTCTTTTCCATCAGGTTCCAACAAATATAAGTCAAAAACAAATCTACCTGTACCCCCAGGACGGTCATCGAGGTAAATCGAGGTTTGATAATTATTGGAGGCGGAAGGTTGGTATAACACGAAAGGATGTAAGGGACGGGTATCCATATCCATGGGGATTACGATTACTTCCTTTTGAGGTAATGGAGAGAATAACTGTGCAGAGACAACTTCTGGTCCATCCCAGCGGAGATGTTCAATACGATATTCATTCCCTTGGATATGTAAAAGGTCCTGTCCATCAATCAGTATTTCAAAATGTCCCAACCTTTTCATTATTCCTTGATATTGTTTGAATATTTCCTTGTATTTTTCCTGCTGTTCCTGAATAATTTGGTCAATTTCTTTTTGGGAGGGAACTGCTTCTAACAATTTTTTTTCCGCTTGCAAATCCTTTACCGCCCGTTGAGCATGTTCTATTAAAACATTTACGCCGTCTAACTTATAATTAAATCCCGGTATATTTCGGAATGTCTCACGGGAATTGATTAGTTTTAACAGTGCATTTTGTAAAGAGTTCTTCTTTTCTACAGAGCTATTCTCCAGATAATCGAAGAAATTAAATGCTGTTTCCATATAGTCAAAATGGGTGTTTATGAGAGAAAGGGTCATGTTAAGTTGTAATTCTAATTTATTAGATAATTCTTCAGACTTAATCTTATTTTTTATGTTGTTAAATTTTTCAAGCATATTTTTTGCTTTCGACAATCCGAAATTTAATTGCGTTTTTGTAAACTCGCACCATGGAAGGCATTGCAGATATATATTTTTTAGGAACTGGATGTGTCCTTTCCCCAAATCAATCAATGGATATCCTTCTGCAACAAAGGTGCCAACACGCATGTGAGGGAAGGAATTAAATTGACCATAGGCAATCGGTTCGAGGAATAAGCCGTATTTATATGCATTTGCAGTGTCCATAAGAATATCTGCCATTGGTTCTGCTAATTCGGGACCTAAATTTATAGCACAATAGTCGTGAGCTACCTGTCTTATATCAACATTGGGTTCCCATGTAAGACGGTATAATGTATAAACATAAGCACTTCTTGTAGACCATTCATTAGCAGAGATACCTCCGAGATAAGATAAACCTGAAACATTGGTATTATCCGCAGATAAGAAATATTTCAACCCGTTTTGAAAATATTCACCGGAAAAAGTAGGGAACAGATGGGTATCAGACCCTTCATAATAGTTCATCGGTTCAAAAATTACTATAGTTCTGTGAGGGCTTAAATTAAAAGTGCGATTATAAGGTTGAAACCACCAACGGTCTGCACGCGTTACCTTTATTTTCACGAACAGATTATTGGTCGGTATTTCATCCGTAAACACCTTTTTAAAAACCTCTGGCTGACAATGGATTTCGTATTCCCTCAATCCCCAGTTCTTTTGAAAATAGGTTTTATTAAATTCACCGACGACAACCTCGTGAATATTTTTCAGTAGGAGCCTATATCGTTCCTCATAACTCATCGGGCAGTCGGGGCAATCGTGTAAAATATCAAAGGGATGGTAATTGTCCCAGAAGCCTGAAATATCGTCCAGACAAATTTCTATTCCATCTAAATCAGGTAGGGCTGTAAATAAAAGCCTATATTTTTCTTTTACCCGTTCCCAGAATTCTGAAAGACAGGGATTGAGAAGTTCAGGATTATTATCAAACAAGGAAGGATGATAGGTAAGTTCATTGCTAAATGCGAAGTAGTGCATACCCAACGAGTGAGCCAAATCCATAAGAGGTTTTATCTTTTTAATATGTTCTTGATTGTTTTTCTTTTCTGGTTCTGAATTCCAGGGAACTAAGTCCAATGTATTCATCCCAGACACCCAATTAAAACCATAGCGGAAAGAGGTCTTTATTTGTTGTTCTGTTGCTCCTCCGTGTAAATTTCTGCCCCATGAACCGGCAATACGCACAGGGAAAGCAGGTGCTCGTTGTGTATTTATCTCTGGAATGGTTCGATTTACCTGTAATCGGTCTAAAATCCAATAGAGACCATGTGCCGTTCCAATCTCTGACCCTCCAACCAATACGACTATTTTTGAATTATCGGATTGACATAATGTTTGAATAACAAATCCCTCTTCAGGTATATCTTCGGATAATTTATCTTTAAACTCCTTCGGAAGATTTTTTAACAACTCCTTTTCCGTTTTGTTTACAACAATCATTGTATTTTTCCCTTGCTGAATTTTGCCCTCGGACAAGATGGATAACGATATATTATATTTTTTACTTTCAGCAATCAGGTCCTCCAGAGCTATTGCAGTAGGCGTCTTATCTTTCAGTTGCTTTGAGATGTGAAAGTTCCATTCTTCCGCGTGCAGGATAGCGGTACATAATGGGGTAAAGCACACAAAGAAGATAGGAAGAGTTCTCATATCATTATCCTTATTTTTTGAAAAAAATGATTATTACATCCTTGTTCATTGTAGGATTAAAGGTTGATTTTTGAAAATCTCCGTAAACAGAGAGAACAGACAAGCCAACTTCATCGGCATAATTTACCAATTCCGATGAGGAGAGTTTTAATAATATATTGGATTCGTTTGATGTTTCATATTTCCCTTGAACTTGTGTAAAATAATTAATAGCAAGAAAAATCACATCCTTATCTGGTATGAGTGTTTTAATGACAGTAACTTTTTTGCCATTTATTTCTTTTTGCACATATTTTGTTTGCATTTCTTTCATATCGGAATGCTCATAATTAAGGATTTGCAGGATAAAAGTACCACGGGGAGATAATAGGTTTTTGATTTGGGCAAAGAAATCAGAAAGAAGATTTCGGTTAGGTAACAGGCATAGCGAATTGCCAAGACATAGGATAACATCCCAGTAACCGATAAGAGGTAATTTAACAATATCACCTACGATATAACGGATATTGGCTGACTGCTTTTGTCTTTTTGCATACCTTAACATATCTGGACTAACATCTACCCCGATAACAGATGCTTCTTGTTCTGCGAAAAATCGTGAATGAACACCCGAACCACAGGCAAGGTCTAATACTTGTGCAGGCTGTTTATATTGTTTCAATATCTCCAACAACAAGGGTCCTTCCCGTGATAATCGAGCCTTTTCATCAAACAACAGCGAGTAAAACTCTGCAATACTATTGAAACCCATGCAAAGGCACCTTTTAGATTTGTAAAAAATCATAAATAATTAATTTGAATATTCCTATACCTATTGTATCAAAAAAATCATGTAGAGATATAGGAAAAAAACAGTTCTTTTATAAATGACATTAGGACGGTATTTTGCTATTTATCTGTATCATTTTTAGGTAATGAAATTAAATTGTGTGTAGGTGGTAAGGAAGTTTGTCTTTTGATATTAACGGATTGTGCCTGTTCTATTTCCTGTCCTATTAATTGTGCAAGTTTTGCCATGGTTTGATAAAGGAATTGAACCTCTGACTTTAAGTTTTCAGCTGTTGATGAACTTTCCTCTGCAACGCCAGCATTTTGCTGTGTCCCTTTATCTATCTCTGTTATTGCTTTGGTGACCTGAGCAATTCCATTAGATGCCGATGCAGAGGTATTTGTTATTTCTTCCATTATATTTGAAGCCTCAATAACCCCTTCTACCATTTTTTTGAAATTTTCAGATGCATTATTTGTAATAGCGGAACCTTGCTTCACTTTATCCACAGTCTGTCCAATAAGCGATGCTGTTAAACGAGCGGCTTCTGCGGCTTTCATTGCTAAATGCCGAACCTCATCCGCTACTACTGCAAAACCTGCACCTGCTTCACCAGCTCTTGCTGCTTCAACAGCCGCATTTAAAGCCAAAAGGTTTGTTTGGAAAGCAATTTCATCAATTGTTTTTATCACCTTGGATGTCTCGAAACTGGCATTTTCAACTTCCTTCATGTATGTGCTCAAACTCTGGATAGACTCTTCAACTTTTTTAATCTCTACTAATTCTTTCTGGATTATTTGATTGGCTTTGGAAGAGCTATCAGCACTCTTCTTCCCGATGGAGGAAAGTTCCTCAAGCGTAGAAGTTATCTCTTCAATAGATGCAGCTTGTTCGGATGTAGATTCTGCAAGAATTTGATTTCCTCCTGTTAACTCCTGAACACCGGATAAAACAGATGAGGCAGATTCCCGAATACTATCTGTAATTTCAGATATATTTTTTGTTACTTTTCGGATAACATATAAAATTATTAGAGCAGAAATAAGAATGATACTTGTGCTTATTATAATGTTATTTCTCGTGTTTCCTGTGAGCTTTAAAACACTCTCTTTGCCCAACTGTACAGGAGCCGATTCAATTTTCGTTAAAATATCACGCCCTAAGAGGTTTAATGATGATATTTTTTCGTCCAGAGTTTCTAAATTTTTAATATATTTGACAGTAAGGTCATTCATTAATAATCCTGCTTTCTTGGCATTCACGGGGAGTTGGGCAAAATCGGTATTTTTCAACCTTTCTATATCCCTATCTACATTTTCAAACAAAACTTTGAAAAAATTTATAATTTCTTCTTTCGCGGTAGTATCGTAAGATAATCGTTCGAAAATATTTAGTAATTTATAATTGGTTGTTGTGTTTATTAAAGCCCCAACAATTACCAATTTTTCTAATGTGGTTACTTTGCCTTCTTCTGATGGGTCTACAAGTCTTTTTACCACTTCATTAATATAGGTATCCGACTGTAAAATATTTTCTTCAGCCTTTTTTCTAACATCAGCCTTTAACTGCAAGTTTTCAGACCGTATCTTTTCAATCTCTGTGCAAAGTTGCAATATATTTTCAATGTCTTTTTTGTATGGGAGAAAAATGTTATTTTTTAATATAAACTCCTTTTTATTCTCTATTTCTGAAATTGGAGTTCGATTAGATATAAAACTGTCAATTAATGTCCAAAACTCACTAAATTGGCGACTTGCATCTGCAGATGTATTTATATTTTGAGAAAGGGAGTTTCCTAAATTCCTACCGTAAACAAATAAAATACCCTGAATAATAATTAATAGTATGTATGTTAAAATTATCGCAAATAATAGTTTCCCTTGAAAACCTTTAAATAGCATAGATTTTTTCATTTTAGTTAGTCCTTATCATAATATGGATAAAAAATTGGAACACATATCATAGTCAATAATATAAGATTAAAACAAAATACTATGATTAGATTTCTTCCTCTAAAGTATTTTAATTTCATATCCTGGTGAAAATTAAATATTTCGGGTAAGTATTTTATGGCGGTGTTTTGAGAAGTTATCAAGGAGATATTGGATTTTAGTAGAATATCTCAAAATAAATTTGGGTAGAGGAGGTTGTTATGCAAGTAGAAGTTATTTCCCATTGCAATGAGATTAATCGGTGCAATCAACGAGGAGGGCGAATGTTCTCTATTTTTGATTTGTTAGAACGGGAAACGCTGGATATAGAATTAGCCAGTTTTGCCCTTTATTGGATTAGTCAGGGTGCTTCATTCCTTGTGGGAGCCAATCCCGGGGGAGCAGGGAAAACCACGGTAATGGGTGCTTTACTGAACTTTGTTCCATTCAATGTGCCCCTTGTTGCTGCTACAGAGCAGGAAATATTTCAGGGAATAAAACAAGGACAAAATAAGAAGAAAAAGTGTTATATATGTCATGAGATTGGGGAGGGACATTGGTTTGCCTATCTCTGGGGTTCCGCATTACGAAATTATTTTTCACTATTAGATTATGGGCATATTCTTGCTACCAACCTTCATGCCGATGATATAGAAGAGGCATACGACCAGATATGTATTGAAAATCGTGTCTCGGAAAGATATTTCCGCCGGATTAATTTGATGTTTTATATCCGTATTTTATCTGGATACCGAAGGAGGATAGAAAAGGTATATTTTTCACGAGGAAATATAGCCCACGAGTTGGTTTATGAGGCTAACAAACGGGTGAATTTGATTAGTAATTACATAGAAAATCAAATATATTTTAAGAAATGTCAGGATTTCTTAATCTCACATCTCGGGAAACTACATACTATTGAGGAAACACGGCAAGCGTTGCTAACATTTTTACCCGTAGAAATAACCTGATTTTCTTAATCCAATTCAATGTGTTTTTATTTCAGGTATTCTATAAGCTGGGAAGGTGAAATAGGGATTTCTTTTACACATCGGAAACCAATAAAGGGTGAACGCATTTCCGAATCTGCACTTCGACTTTGGGCAAGGGAAGTTTGGGGAGACGCAAAATCACCGCCCATAATAACACGGGGACAAAAATCATCTTGTGAACAATCGGGATTGGCAGGTGTGCTTGTCCATTCGGATACATTTCCTAACATATCAAAACAACCCATAGGGCTTTGGTCATCAGGATAGGACTTAATAGGTAGTGGAGTATTATTCACATTACCTACATTTGCCGAATTATCCTTCCATACATCGCCCCAGGGATACATTATTTTTCTTTCTCCCTGTGCGGCTCGTAGCCATTGCCAGACGGTGGGTAGACTTTTTTTGTAATAACTGGCATAAGCGAGAGCATCAAAATAATTTACCATTGTAATAGGTAATAAATCCTGTTTATCTGTATTGACATTGAACTCGGGAGAAGGTGGAAGTTCCCAATTTACAGAACCTGATGTGCAGAATGTTTTGTATTGTTCCTGGGTTACTTCGTTTATATCGATGAAAAATGCGGGGACAGTATATTGTTGGTTGTTCCATGTAACATTCCCTTCAGGAATGAGCACCATTCCCTCATGTTCGCAAAATATGGCAGAGAGGTAACGAGCACATGAAAATAACAAATCGAATGGAACTGTTTCGCCGGCATTAAATTTTGTTTGTATCTGTTGAAGTAGAGGTTCCCCCAAACTTAAGTATTGTCGTGCATCATCATCTATGGCTGCCCTATCTTTTGCTTTTTCAGCAAGACGAAGTAGCAATTTGATATAGGTGCTTACGGTGGGGACCTGATTACTATTAAGAACGACGAGATTCCCTTCCGAAAGGGCTTCTTGTGCGAGCAATTGTTCTCTATATCGTTCGGCGAAAAATAATCCTGCAGAACAAAGTAATAGAATAAGGGTAACTAAAGACCAGCCTATTACTTTTGGTGTAAGAAAAGTCTTCCATTTTTTAATTCGTTTTGTTGGATGAGAAATAGAGATTTCATCACCAGCGAGCACCAGATTTTTTAATGGCTCTAATGCCTTTCTTAATTCCCCGGCACTCTGGAAACGGTTTTGAGGGTCGGGTTGAATGCATTTCTCTACGATTTTATCCAATTCCGGGGGAAGTTCTTTGACGAGTTCTGAAGCCGGTTTTGGAATCCCTGTCGGAACCTGACCTGTTAATATCTCATATAACATAATTCCACAACTGTAAATATCTGAACGAGCATCTACATCCCTGCTATTTCGGACCTGTTCTGGGGACATATAGAAAGGTGTACCCATTACAACGGAGACACCCGTTAACCTTGTATCTGCCATCAGTTTTGAAATACCGAAATCCATCAGTTTTACAGTGTTTTGTGGAGTAACCATCACATTTTCGGGTTTGATGTCGCGATGAACTGTAAACTGGTGGGCATATTCCAGAGCGGAACATAACTGGTCAAAGTAAATTAATATCTGTTTCAATGGAAGACGCTGTCCCGGTAGCATACTTTCCAGAATACCCCGTAGGGATTTCCCTTCGATGTATTCCATAGATATATATAGGATATTTCCTGCAATTCCTATATCATGCACGCGAACAATATTGGGATGAGATAATTTTCGGGCAATGCGGGCTTCATTCAAGAAACGGTCAACAATCATGGGGTCTTTGGCAAACTGGGGCAATAATAATTTTAAGGCGACTTCTTCTTTTAAGGTGTTGTCGAACACCTTATAAATACTGCCCATACCGCCCCTACCGATGAGTTTTACAACGGTATATCGGCTTCCAAAAATTTCTCCGCGGTGTAATGTCCCCTGTTGAAAATTAGGTGTATTCTTTTCATACGGTATTCGCTCTGCTTTCTTTGTTTCTGCGGTCATGGGACTGATTTTTATGGCTGGCAATGGAGCCTTGCACTTCTGGCACTGAGTAGCTCCATCGGGATTAATATGATTACATTTTGAACATCTTACCTGTGCCATTATAAAACCTTTTTTCTACAAAAAATTTACTTCATATCTATTATATACTTAACAGGAGTTTCTATGAAAAATCTTTCTGCTATACTTAATTTGTTTTGAAATAGTAGATATGTATCTAATTAATTCTGGGGTTTGTTCACGAAGAGGGGAAACATTGTGTTTGAATTTTTACCAATTCAAAAAAAGTATAAGGGTCTACAAAGGCAACGGTATCTGTTTTTTGTTGCGTTAAGTCAATAACTGTTTTATGCCAGGTCGGAGATTTTAAGATAGTTCGGATAAATCGGAAGGAGGGTAATGGCTTCTTTGCATATTCGGCTATGATATCGGAAGATTTTTCTGGAGGTTCCATTAAATCTATGCCCATGCGAACATACGGTAATTTCTTTTCATAACAACCTAACGAGGATATTTTCTGGGCAGTAATTCCATCGGGCGAGAATCGGGAATATGCTTCAAAGCCATCTTTATCTAAACCTGGGGCATAACCATCAATGATAAACCCTGTAATAGATAAGTCGAACCTTTTGCTATAAAACAAATTATGCTCGACCCAGGCATTCCAACCCGCAGGAATGCCGTATTCTCTATGGGAAGCAATTAACATTCCGGGATTCAGATAACCTGCCCCACAATCGCCATAGACAAACCAATCTTTCGGGCTTGCATGTGTTCGAACATAGTCGAATACATGAGGAACACGGCGGGACAAATTGGGATTAAAAGGGAAGATACAGGTAATTTCACCATGTGCTGGGTCAGACCACCATTTGGGCACAGTCTGATTTAACCAGGCGGCAGAGTCGAAGTCTCCCATGTAAAAACACACATATACTTTGGGGGCAACTTTACCATCGGAGGTTATATATCCTTGTTGTTTCAAATTCTCAAAGGTTGGTTTCTGATTTTGCGGGTAAAATGACTTTAACGGATAATGTTGATAAAACGAGGCATTTGCCATACCAGCAAGTCCTAAAGCATCAGCATCCAACACGCCATTAAAAGAAGAAACCATCTTGACAAATTCCCATTCGGTTGGCACTCCTTCATGTTTTCCGCCCATTCCTGCTTCTTTCGTATATTTCCATATCCATGGAGTAAAACCGCCTATCTGATAAATCATGCCCTTTGCGTTTCTGTACATACTCAATAAAATTTCTCGAAGTATTTTACGGTCTGTTCCCGCGGGTTGTTGAGGTTCATCATTTGCAGGCTCATCATCCCAGATTCCTAAATCGAAGAAGAAAGCCCTCCGAGATATGAAAAAATCATGATTCATAAGGGTGGCATTTGGGAACGAGGCTGAAGAAGGCTTTTGAAACCAGTATCCGTCAATGTAATAGGCTAAAAATTCAGGACTGCATAAACCCGTATCTAAAAATTGTTCTTTTGCCCAGAGGTAAGACCGTGCTTTTAAACTCACGGAGGATATATCGGAATAATCTTTCGGCTTTATCGTAGGGAGAATTTCTAATGTTTCGTTATTTACGAGCCATCGAAGATTTTTTGTAAAAGGAAGATTTGTTGCGATAACTTTTTGGAAAGCACTTTCATTTGAGGTGTCATATCTCAAACAAATACGATTTTCCAGCCCTGCGATTGTACTGGCAAGATTAGATGAGGGTTGCACTTTTTCGGAGTATATAACTATTCCCTCGATAAAAGGATGAAATACATTCAGCAAAGTAATCCAATCATCTACCTGTTTTACCTCTTTTTTGTCTAACCACCCGCCCGATTTCCGAAATTCATTCCACCAAAAATCATCCGTTTCTTTCATAAATCGGACAAATAAGCGTGGTTCTGCACGATTTACTATTCCCTGTAAAGAAGCCAATAAATGTCCTGTATCCCAGGCATCGCGAGCGTTGTTTTCGGTGTTCATATCTTTTTCTGTTGACCATGAGAAGTCATAATAGTAAATAGGCATAGGTTCTGATATTGCAAAAGGCGGAGCCAAAATTAATAATGAGAGAAAAAACAACATGGTTTTCCCCTTGTATGTTGTTATTCGCTTTCGTATATATTTTTAAGTTACAGTTGTTTTATTCTTATATTTCGGAATTCTACACGGGAGCCATGTCCAAGTAAAGCAATGTGTCCTTCTTCATTAAGCAAACCGGGGTGTGCCTTTTCATCCGGGCTGGGTTTGCTTGCCAGTTCTTTCAAGTCTGCTGTTAAAATCTCTACTCCATTGACACGGACGGATATTTTTGAGCCCTGTAAAAGGATTTCTTGCTGGTTCCATTCTCCACATTTTTTTAATGGAGCAGGGATTGCAGGAGCTAACACACCATATATAGAACCGTGATATTGATACGGTTTTAAACGGCTGTTTTCCGGGGCATTGTCATCTAAAATCTGTATTTCCATTCCATCATACGCGGCATGTTTCATATAAGGAACGCGTAAGCCGATACCATTATTCGCACCGGGATACAATTTAAACTCAAATCGTAAAATAAAGTCCTTATAAGGCTTTTCTGTAAATAGATTCAAATGGCAGGTAGGTAAACAGACTAGTTTCCCAAATTCAGGAACAAATCCGCGAGTATATCCACTCCAACCTTTCAAGTCGTTACCGTTAAATAGGGATGTAAACTGGTTGTCATCGTTATAGATTATAGGCAGGGCAGCAGGGGCATTTTTACATTTCTCAATATGTTTCTGAATATTTTCTTTTAATGATGCATCATCGATATATTTCAAAGCATTTTCCAGATAGGGAACCATATCTTGTCCTGTAATGCCGTTTTCGTTGTTTTTATCCGGCAAGGCAATTCGCACCAGTGTTTTGTTAGCAATATCTGCGAACTGAGGATTGTTACAATATTTTGCAACAGTCAGGAATGAATCGCTATTGCATATTCCCCCTAAGATGTTAAACATATCCCCTATGTTTTCGGGCCTAATTTCAATAGCCTGTCCACATATCCATACCTTTTCATCTGGGGCTAAATCGGGCAGGGATAAAAAGCGGATGAGTGTTTTCCATACATCATTACGGTAGGGATGGTTAGGGTTCTTTTTTAGGAACGCAATTATATTATCAGCAAGTTTCGGATTATCCCAAAGGGCAAGAGCAGAAATGGCACTTTCTATTTTTACCTTGTTTGTAGAAACATCAGAAGGTAGATTGAGCCATGAAAGGACAAAATCCCGTGCCGCGGTGTCATCTACTTTTGCAAGGATAGAAAGTAATAATCCATATTGTTCTGGTTTTGCTTTGTCAATTGCAGAAAAGATGGGCTTGCAACGGTCTTCATCCTCTTCACTTCGTAATATTTGAACAAGGGCTTCACTAATAGCGTCTTGATTTTGGTTTTTCGGGTTGGTCAATTGTTTGATGAGAGTAGGAACATCCTTCGGCGTGCCCATGAAGGCTATCGCATTGAAAGCCGCTTTTTGGACTTTTGCATCTTTGTTTTTTGTCTGTTGAAGTGCAAACTTGAAATATTTTTCTGCATGCCGTTGAGCCAGAATGTCCAGAGCAATAACTAATTGTTCTTCCTTCAGTTTTTTCAGAGACGAACCCAATTCTGCAACGGTTTCCTTTGGGGGTGTTTGAAGAAGAGCCTGTTGAATAGCATTTAAATCGGATTTATCCGAAGTCTCTTTTAACCGTTTTACCAGAATGGGTATCGCTTTATCTGCATCCATCTTTATTAAGGACTGTATTGCTTTCATTCGAATTTTCTCGTCCGAATGGTTTAATAAAGGTGTAATAGCAGGAATAAACAAGGGGTCTGGGGTTTTTCCTACGGCGTCCAGAATTTGATAGACATTGCCACCAGAGGCACTTTTAACAAGTGCTTCTTTTAATATATTTTTACTTTCTTTTGTATTCGTTTGAGACAAATATTGTAGTGCAACAGCAGATATTTCCGATTGAGGATTGTAAATTTCACGGGCAAACAAATCCAGAACATCTTTGGGAGGTAGATAGGCAAATAAATGTAGTATGGCACATATAGCCCCGATATCATTCTCTTTATATGCTTGTTGCAATAGGGCTTCCAAAATATTTTTCTGTTGGGGCGTTATGCTGCTTTGTTTTGCTACCCTTTCTATCTGTGTGAAGAGCAAAGAATAAAATTGTTTTTTGGCAAGTGGCTTATCCGCATTTAATTGTGTTTCCAAAAGTTTGTAATATTTTTCGCTGTCATTTTCCAATTGTGCAAGAGCAATTAATATCACTTCTTTTGTTTCGGGTGTAGCAGAGTTGAATAATTTTTCTAATTCTGTAATTGCTTGAGGATTGCCTATCCCTGCCAGAGCAGAGATAATCCCTTGCTGACATCTTCCTTCGGAATGGGAAAGGTTTTCACAAAGTTTTTGAAAGCATATATCGTTATTTATCGTTTGCAAGGCACGGATGGCATAATCACAAAGGTCGGGATTACCGATATACCCAGCGATTGCTTCTACAGCCAGAGGATTTCCCAACATCTGTAGTTCGCTAATTAAAAACGCCTTGATTTGTATATCTTGATTTGCTTGTAGTGCTTTTATAAGACCTTTTGCTACGGTGTTTTGGAGTTCTATCGGTTGTGTAGACGCATAATTGACTAATATACGGACGAACAGCCTTGCATTACGGTCATCACCCTGAGGTTTTATATGCTGACATAGTTCTGCAATTTTTGTTTCGCCCTGTTTGCAGAGTTCTTCACAGATAACATAACTTTCTGAAAGGGACGCAGTCCCTATTTTTTCTAACCATTGCGTTATGTCTGCCCTTGTTGCAAGGGGAATAAAAAGGAAAATGGCTATAAGGGTAGAAATTGTAAATATTTGTGTTAATTTATTCAATCTTTTCATGGTTGGTTCTCCTTATACTTGTAAAGTCCAGGGTGCACGCATGGGTTGGTCAATAAGTCGGTTTGCTTCTTCATCGCCCACAAACACTTGCTTAACAGGGTCGAAACGCAAACTTCTGCCCAATTGCATAGCAATCTTTGCCAGATTTACAATGGTGCATGAACGATGTCCATTGGTTTCATTTAGAGGAAACTTTTCCCGTGTGCGAACAGAATGTGCAAAATCACAAGGCAAAGGCTCAGGATTGGGAAACGAGGCTAATTTTTTCTCAAAATTAGGAATATCCGATTTTAAGCCCGGGTAAAGTTTCCCTTTAGGTCCTTCGAGATAAGGCAATCCGGGTTTCCCTTCTCCATCGAGAATAATTTCACAGCCATCTTCATAGCGGAGACGAATCCATCGGAAAGAACTTACGGCGTCCGGATGTTGAGGTGGTGCGGATACCTCGATTTCTACAGGGCTTGTATCATCTTTGCCTAACAAATATTGGACCGGGTCTAAATAGTGTTGTCCCATATCCCCCAGTCCACCACCATCGTAATCCCAATATCCGCGGAAGGTTGAATGAACGCGATGGGGATGATAAGGCTTATACGGGGCAGGACCTAACCAGAAATCATAATCTAATTCGGGAGGAACTGGTTGCGGTTCTAAATCTGTTTTTCCTGACCAGAAAAATTTCCATGTAAAACCTGTGGACTCGCCCACATTAACTTTCAAGGGCCAACCTAACATGCCACTGTCCACAACTTTTTTTATTTCGTATGCGGTTGTGCCAAAGCCATAAAAAGTGTCCTTCATTCGGAACCATGTATTCAGGCGAAATATACGACCATACCGTTGAACTGCTTCTACTACTTTTTTCCCTTCTCCAATGGTGCGGGTCATGGGCTTCTCGCACCAAATATCCTTACCGGCACGGGCCGCATCAACGGAAATAATGGCGTGCCAATGCGGAGGTGTTGCAATATGCACAATATCAATATCCTCACGAGCAAGCACTTCACGATAATCTTTGTATCCCTTAACATCCGGTCCTGCTTTTTCCATTGCCTGTTTCAGGTGCTTTTCATCTACATCACAAACAGCCAGTAGCCGTCCATCTGTGTATCCAATGTGTCCCATTCCCATACCACCAACCCCGATAATAGCACGGGTCAATTCTTCGTTCGGTGAGGCATAGGCTTTACCTCCTAATATGCGTCTCGGTAGAACCATGAAACCCAATCCTACCGCACCCGACGCCTTTAAAAATTCTCTACGCGTTGTTTTCTTTCGAGACATATTTTTATCCTCCAAAAACATAGGTTACTTATTTATATTAGAACAATCGTTTCTATTATGTATAAATATCATTTTATATTACAAAAAAGAATTCATATAGATGAAGAATAAAAAAGAGATTTTCGAAAGGATAAGAAGACTATTAACCCTCTATGGGGTAAGTAAATAAGGGATTTTCTAACTTTGTTTTATTCTTCGTGAAAGCATATTCTATTCTTTTGTGTGCTTTTATTTTTGTTTCACATCAATATCTCTTAAAGGATAACCAAGAAAGATTAGAAATCCCACAAAGGCACTTAATCCTCCTGCAATGGCAACCCATCGCAATCCTTGTTCCGTTACTTCATTACTTCCGCTACCCCAATATGCCAGCACAGAGAAAATTCCACCCGAGATACCTATAAATATTTTTTGTATAGTTCCCTGAATAGCAAAAAATATCGCATCGCGTCTTGTTCCCGTTTTCTTTTCATCCTCATCAATTACATCGGTCAATATGGCGAAGGGTAATACTGCTAATCCTGCCACAGGGATACCCATCCACATCACTACAATTAATAAATGAACAAAGGAACTTCCTATCGGATATAGACCTACAGCCGATAGGAAAAATAATCCCAGACTTGCCAGTAGTAATGTCAGAGAGAAAACGCGATATTTCCCAAAGCGTTCCACAGCCGGACCTACAAAAGCAAATAAACACATGGTAATCAGCAATAGAGGCAACATCAGGTAAGTTACAAAAGCCTCACCTTTCCCTAAATATACCTTAACCCAGAATGGGAGACTCATTACAATACAGGTAAATGCAAGAAAATAAAAAGAGGTTCCAAAAACAAGATGCAAGAACGACCTGCTTTTTAATACCCATATAGCGGACTGGATAAATGAAACATTTTGTTCATCTTCTTTTGGGACATTGCGTTCTTTCCCTGTGATAGCGATAGGAAGTAATGAAGAAAAGGTTAGGAATCCAACCAGTAACGACATTATTGTCCAGCCATAATTTTCCTTCACCACACCTACCAGTGCAAATACCACACTGCCGAGCATAACGAAAACGCCTTGAGCTGTCATTAATCGAACACGGTCCATGCTTTCTTCACCCAATTCTGTAAGTAGAGATAGGTAAGGTGTTAATACCCCTGGATAAAACAAAAGATATATTTGTATTACAAGGTAAGCATAAACAGCCTGCAACCAGAGAGGTGCCATTACAGGTGGATGCCACATTAAAAAGAAGAATATCACTAATGGCAACAATCCAAACCGAACAAAAGGTATCCGCCGTCCCCATCTCGTCCGACAGGAATCACTCCAATGACCAATGAGCGGTTCCGCAACGGCTCCACAAACACGAGCTATCATAAATATAATACCGAAAAGCGAAGCGGATAACAAAGCGTCTTTTTCATTCGGCACATATCGCATAAAAATCCACTGTGTAAAAACCATATCCGGCAAAGTAAGAGCAATACCTCCCAACCCAAACGATACCTTTGTCTTTAATGAAACCGCCATAAATTACCACCTATTTCTAAGTTAGAGTGATACTCCAAAACTTTTCACGGTGAGGTAATTATATCAAAATAAAACCTAAAAAACATGCGCAGATAATTAATTCTTATCGGTTACTTAAATATTATTCTCAAAAAATTCTATAAAAATTTTTATGCGGGTTATGATTATGTTTATGAATAAGTGTGAATGAATGGCTAGCCTATGTTTTTTGCCTGTGTAAAGGGTGCTGACGGGGGTTGCTTTGATGGAATAATTTTGAGTGTTTTTTCTTTTGTCCATAGTGCAAAGGTATAATAAAAAAGTAGTATAATTGACATGGTATAAGAAAATATGCATAATATTATGTATAGTGAAATAATTTTCACATAATCAATTGAAACCAAGAAACCGATGGAGAAAAGAAATGTCAACGATACCTAACGCTGAAGATGCAAAAGCAAAAAATAAGGCACTGGAAATAGCACTCTCTCAATTGGAACGGCAATATGGTAGAGGGACATTAATTCGTTTGGGTGATGACCGTTTTACTCAGGGGGTGCGCGCTATATCTACAGGCTGTTTATCATTAGACCTTGCCACAGGAATTGGTGGATTGCCTTTAGGGCGTGTGGTTGAAATCTTTGGGCAGGAATCTTCCGGGAAGACGACATTGGCTCTTCATGTTGTTGCCAATGCACAAAAAGAAGGGGGTATCGCATGTTATATTGATGCGGAACATGCTTTAGACCCATCGTTTGCGGGGAAGATAGGTGTAGATATAAATAATTTGTTGGTATCCCAGCCGGATTATGCAGAACAGGCTTTAGATATATGCGAAAATTTAGTGCGAAGTAATGCGTTTGATGTGATTGTTATTGATTCTGTTGCTGCATTAGTTCCGAAAGCAGAGATTGAAGGGGAAATTGGTGACCAACACATGGCTTTGCAGGCACGGCTTATGTCTCAGGCATTGCGTAGGCTTACGGGAGTTATTAGTCGTTCTAAAACACTGGTAATATTCATTAATCAGATTCGGGATAAGATAGGAGGCACTTATGGGAATCCCGAAGTTACTACGGGTGGTAAGGCACTAAAATTTTATGCAAGCATGCGAATTGATATGCGAAGGGTTAGTTCTGTAAAGGAAAAAGAGGTTGATATAGGAAACCGGGTGCGTGCCAAAGTTGTCAAAAATAAGTTGAGTGCACCTTTCCGTTCTGCGGAATTTGATATTTTGTTTGAAGAAGGGATTTCGTATGAAGGTGATTTGCTTGACCTTGCTATCAATGAAAAAATTATCCAGAAGAGTGGTGCCTGGTTTTCTTATAATGGCGAAAATATCGGACAGGGAAGAGAATCTGCTCGCAGATACCTGAAAGATAACCCGGAATTGTGTTCTCAAATTCGTAATAAGGTATTGGAAAAACATGGTATTACGAATTTACCCGAAAGTAAAGAAAGTTAGTTAAATTTATAAGAGAAGTAAGGAACAAACGAATCGCTCCCCATTCCGAGAACATATCGAAACCGATGGAAAAACACGATAACCACCCAAGACTGCGTTTTATCTCTATACTTTTTATCTTGCTGGCTCTTTTATTATCCGGAGGCTTTTTATATGCACGCTATAAATTATTATCATTGAAAGCAAATTATGAGCGAGAGATAAGCCAGAAAGTTAATGGGAAACTCTCTGTGGGTAAAATTCTTCCTAACGGGTTGCGAGGACTTCGCATTGATGATATTTCCCTTCGTGTGGATTATAAAGGGATAAAAGCAGATGTTGTTATCCCTCGCACTGTGGTTCATGTAAACTGGATAAACTTCCTTTATGGGGAGTGGAGTTTTGACCGTATTGAGGTTAGCCAGTCAGATATAAAGATAAATATTGAAGACCCGTCCTTTTGGGAGGAAATACGAAAAACCTCAGGCGGAAATTCTTCTATAGATTTGAAAGATATTTCGTTTCGTATTGTTGGGGAAAGAAACAATATTTCTATTCTGGGACTAATTCCCGAACATGAATTGCAGTTAAAAAAGTTACAATTTGACTGTTATCGTTTTGCGGATTCTTCTGAAATTCGGGCAAAGGTGGAAACGACGGTTTCTTATCTGCCAGAAATTCCTGAAGAAAACACAATCAACCTGGATGTTCGGTTTCGTTCGATGGAAGATTTTGATGTAAGAGCCTCCAGTGATAAAATTTTGCTTACGCAGCTGGAAAAAATAATTTCTTTTTCCAATTTTCTATATTCGGAAGGGTCTATAACACCTTCTCTGCGTATAGCGGGGTATCCTAATCAGACTTTAATCCTTGCTGTAGAAGCACCTTTTGAAAATATAAAAGCGAAATCGCCGAATATCCCATTGGAGACAATCACGGGAGAAATTACTGCTCTTGCAGATGTTAAGTTATCGGAAAAGCGACTGCGAATTACTACAGCGGATATTACTTCTCCAGAATTCGATGGAAGTCTTTCGGGTTTGATATTTCTTGATAAACCTGCTCCCGAATTAGACTTGACCTTGGAAGTGCGTAAAATACCTCTGGTAGATATTATTACTTCTCTAACACAACAACAAATAAAACCTTATGGCGATTTTGTTTTAACCTTCGACCAGTTAAATAATTTGCGTTTCGGAATTCGGGGAACATTTTCAAAGCCTATTTTAGAGGCATTAGCCGATGTAACGAATGGGACATTGGAATTCACACCCACTCGTCCCGAACTTCCTTCACTTCGTGCAAAACTGGAACTGGTGAAAGTAGGCTGGGCAGCAGAGGGGAAATTACCCAAAGGCACATTGGTCCTTAAAGAGGGTGTCGTTGAATATGCTCCTTTGAAAATCAAAATTGATGGCATTTCCGCAACCTGCATCCTGGATACAGATGAAATAACAATAGATTCCTTATCAGGGATTTATAACAATTCCCCTATAACAGCAAAAGGGGTATATAAAGTTCAAGAAAAAATGGGTAATTTTACTGTTAGTGGGACGCTGAATTCATTAGAAAAGCTCCCATTTTTAAAAGAAGATGACGATGTATCGTTATCCGGGAGCGCTACTTTTCAAGCAGTATTGGGTTATCAACCGGAAAAAATAACAGCCCAATTAAATGCGGAATTAACCTCTGCTGATATAGGTTTTCAATGGTGGTTTCGTAAACATTCGGGAATTGGGGCAACAATACCTAATTTAAATGTTACATTTATTCCGCAAAAGACATTGACGATAGAAGGGTCTGCATTGCTGGAAGCAACGCCGTTAGATGCAAAATTTGAATATGCTTATTACAATCGAAAATTTAATCTGCGTAGAGTAAATGTAACCACGAACGCATTAGATATTAATACTGCAAGTAAATGTCTCCGTGTCCCGTATGAAGGTAGAGGAGGAATTGCGACCAACGGTTCATTCCTTTGGGAGAAAAAGACACGAACGGAAAAATTTGGTGAAACCATGCGAATTGGAATGGATATAGATTGGGCTTCCTTCCTTGCCAAGGATACCGAAATCCCTCTGCAAGCAAAAGGTATCTCTATTCAGGCGTTTATTGATGAGCGAGACTTGAATAATCGCACACGCACTTTTACCATCACCGCCAAAGAAGCAGATATTCCTCCCATAGGGGTAAAATGGCTATTACCTTTACGGTCAAAAGAAGAGGCAGAGGCAGAACGAATACGAAAGAAGGAACCTCCTTCACCACCGGAATATTGGACCTTTGCCCTCAATGCAGATAAGATAACCATGAGTCCATGGGAAGGAACTCATTTTAAGGGGATTGCTTATGATAAACCGCAGATTTCAGGATTAGACCGTTTTTCTGCTCAGGTTGGAGATGGAACCATAGAAGGAAGTTATTCCGTTACTTCTCCTGAAAATATAAGCGTTTTAAAGGCTCAGTGGAAAAACATTCCCGTTATTTATCTTGTTCGTCATTTAAATTTGCCAGAAGCCATGGAAGGTAACTGTACAGGAAATGTAGAATATTCTCTCGATTTAGATGATAGCAATACTCTCTCGGGAAAAGGAACTTTTCAGGTGGTTAACGGGAAAGTGAAGACAGACCTTTTCCTGAGCCGATTTGCACCGGAAATGTCACCTGCAAATTTCCCCGCAACATTACCTTTCTATACCTTTACAAGCGATGTCCAAATGGAAAAAGACCTTATAAAAACGCCTAATGTTCAGTTCCGTTCAGAAGGTTTGCAGATTAATGGTAGCGGGCAATTCATTATTGACGGGGATATGGACTATGATTTGTCTGTAACGCTATCACCTGAATTGGCTTCACAAATTGCAGTAATTCGGGAGAGTTTTAATATTCGTGGACATCAAATTATCCAGAACCCGATACAATTAGGTTTCCGTGTTCATGGTCCTTCATTTAGCCCTAAGGGACAGGTTAAGAATTTGCCACCCCTTGGGGTTACATTAGTTAGTGGTGCGGCAGAAATTACGACAGAGGCCTTTCGCGTTATTGATATTCCCCGTAAAATTTTGGTGGATTTGCTCAAATTAGGTGGAGGTGTTCTCGGTTCAGCCACCGGTCCTCCAAAATGAAGTAGAACTCCGTAATTTGCGATAATTGTTAAATGAAATGGAGTTGGTGTTGACATGAAAATAAGTATCAGTCGAAATGGAATAAAGTGTCTTTCCTGTGAGAAAGTGTTTATACATGAGGAATGGATTTGGTCACGAATACTTGGCTCAAAGAAAGAATGGCAACGGCAGGATTTTTGTCTCTCTTGCTGGGAAAAACAGGAGAAGCAGGAATCTATATCACAATGGCGGCATCGTTATATAGATACAAAAATGAGAAGAAAAGAACAGGAAGTAGAGGATAGCCCCCTGCGAAAACTTTTTTATGAATCGGTGGAAAAAGAACAATCTCGTATGGAACTTGCCATTGCTTTTCTGGCATCCCAGTTGTTAAGAAGGGAGAAGATATTTAAAAAGATAAAAGAAATGGCTATCTCTCAGAGAGATGGCTATATTATTATGTATATTGACCGTATAGATGACCGCGTTATTGAAGTAAGAGACCCGAACTTTTCTTTTGCTGAAATGGAAGAAGCCAAAAAAATCGTTTTAGAACGACTTGGAGATAAACCCGAAACGGAGAACTCAAACCCGCAAGATAGTATTTCCCATGTATAATGATTTTCAATCACCGATAAAGAAAAAAGAAGACCCCTGGGGAATTTATATCTCTCCCAACAGACTTTCGATAATTTTAGTCGTTGTAATTCTTCTTCTTGTTGCCTCCTTTATTTTCGGGGTTTTCATGGGCAAAAGAGAATTCGCAATACAATTGGAACAGCAATCGAAACAAACCGAAGCAACGGCAGAAAATAAGCCATCTGTAAAAACAGACACCCGTGAAAAAACAGAACCACCCAAAAGCGAAACTCCAACGACTGCAAATACAAACTCTACAGAAGGCGCATTCGAAAAATTAGAAAATACTTCTCCTGTAGATAAACCCACGACAGAACAAACGGTGACTACAGTTGCTCCCACTTCTACTACGGGAAGTAGTGCAGAACCTGCTAAGGCAACGGAGACACCGACAACGGCTATCTCGGATACATCAACTATAAGTCCTCCAACGGATAACCCACAACCCCCGAAACAGGTTGAATTAACACCCATAACCCCGCCCATTGACCAAGATATAACCACTCCCCCTGTTGAAAAACAATCTGTATCCCAAAATAGTGTAACCCCAGATGTTAATGTAAAACAAAAGCCCAAAACATATAGCATCCAATTATCGGCTTTAACAGGAGATGATGCGGAAAAGAGAGCCCGTAGTATAGTGGAAAAATTCCAGAAAAAATACAAAAACCAATTTGTTTTTAAAATTCAGCCCGCAGGAAAGTTTTACAAAATCGCTGTTATTAATATCCCTGATGAAAAAACAGCCCGAGAGTCGTTAAAGATTCTTTCACAAGAACCCGATTTCAAAAAGGCATTTATTGTGAAACCACAAAAATAATTTTTTATAAATTACATTTTTGTCTATAATATATAAAACAAATTGCCAATGAGAGAATATCAAAGGAGGCAAAACAAATGAATAATGTATATGCTGTGAGTGTGGTTGGCCCGGGTGCATTAGGATGTCTTTTTGCAGGAAAACTTGCAAGAGCGGGATTTCGTGTCCACTTAATTGACTATCAGCAGGAACGAATTAATCGCTTATCGAAAAGTGGAATAGAGATTATAGAAGGAGACAAGACAGAGAAATATTATGTGCATGTAACAGGGCATATCCCTACCATGCAAAATTTGATTATTATTCTGGTGAAATCCTATTCCACAGCCAATCTCACCTTGCCACCAGATACTCCTGTTCTTACATTACAAAATGGATTGGGCAATGTTGAAACACTTTGCAAAAAAACAGGGGCAGAAAATATCCTTGCAGGAGTAACCACAGAAGCGAGCACTTTAATTGCAGAAGGAAAAGTGCGACATACGGCATCGGGACTAACAACCTTTGGAAGTTGGACCACAGCATCTGTGAAAGAGCCATTAGAAATTCTGGAGAAGGCAGGATTTTGGGTAGAAATTACTGATAGCCCAAGTCAGATTATCTGGGAAAAAACGGCTATAAATGCAGGAATAAATCCATTAACGGCTATTCTAAATGTTCCCAATGGTATGTTGTTGAAAATTAGAGAAGCGCGAGAATTGCTTCGTGAACTTGTGATAGAAGCATCTAAGGTAGCAGGAACAGAGGGCTATCGTTTTTCACGAAGTCTGGTGGAAGTGGCAGAGGAAGTCTGCGAAAAAACGGCAGATAATATATCCTCGATGTTGCAGGATATCCGTGCCGGGAAACGAACTGAAATAGATTCCATAAGTGGCGAAATTTTCCGCCGCGGGACATCGGCATTTCTCACAACACCGCGAACAAAACTGGTTTATCAACTGGTTCGGAGTTTGGAACAGCGTGAGATTACCTGACATTCCATACGACAGTCCCTATACCTTCTCACGAAAACAAAAAATTGCGTTAACAATTCTTCCTCCCGTTATTTCTTTTTTTCTGAAAAATCTCTTTGCCCTTTGTGAATGGACTGTTTTTGATAAAGAGGAATATGTTGACCGAACGATGGAAACAGAGGGACGAGTATTAATTGCTTTCTGGCACGAACACATGGCTTTTGGAGCTCATTTGTTTCAAGGAACACATTATCATACCCTAACGAGTTATAGTTATGATGGAGAATTGGCTGCGCGTATAGTTCACCGTTTTGGATTAGAGGCTGTTCGTGGGTCAAGTTCTAAAGGGGGAAGCGATGCATTAAAAGGATTACAAAAAGCACTGGAAAATCAGGGCTGTGTAGGCTGGACATTAGATGGTCCCAAAGGTCCGCGGCGAGTTGCGAAACCCGGTATCGCCGTTTTATCGGCAAGAACAAAAACGCCCATTGTGCCTATGACGGCAATTGTTAGCAAGTGCTGGCGCCTTAACTCATGGGATTGTTTTCCCGTTCCCAAACCTTTTTCTAAAATATATGTCAGTTTTGGTCCTATAATTCCTCCTCCATCATCAGAAGAAGAACATCAAATTGAAAATACCCGAAGAGAAGTTGAGAATGCACTAAATACACTTATCCAACGACTACAAAAAGTAACAGGTATCCAGGAAAGTATATAAAACAGATAAATCAATCCCTAATTCTGTGGGGAATATAAAGGGATTAATGTAGATAAAGAGTTACAAAGTTTCATTTCTTTTTTTGGGTGTTGACTTTGAATATTTATATTGTATAGCACATCCTAATAAGCCCAGTCCTAACCATGTGAGCATACTAATCATTCGAAAATAGGAGGGTTCGAAATCGGGAGTAATAGAAAGGATACCTATCAATTCAAGCAATCGCACTATAGCCCATACGACAATTAGCGAACCAATAGAAGATGTTGCAACAACAATGATTATTTTTTCGATAACAAAAGATAGAATACCTCCCAATATGCCTGAAATAAGTAAGATAATAGGAATATTCATTACCGGCAATAAAACAATCCCGAAAGAAAATCCACCAATCACACCTAATAAAAAAATTCCTGATTTGTAAAAGAAAATCGCAAAAAGACTACCTAATATACCTAAAAAAAAGGAAAGAGCAATCGTTAAAGGGAAAAGGTGTGTTGCATATCCCTCAAGAAGCAGGAAAGAACTGGAACTTAATATACAAAAGCCACACAATCCAATAATCCAATAAACTATGCGATAACCTGTAAAACATATCAGAAAGCCCAACAACATTACTAAAAATATCGTAGATAGATGGATGGGAAAATTTAGTATTTGTTGAAAAATATCCACAGGTTTTATCAGACAGAAATTTAAATAACTTACTTTTCCCTCAAATCAAGTCGTGGTCTTCCCTTGTTTTTTATAAAAAACTCCAAGTAGTAGCAAAGTTAAAAGAAAAACAATCCTATCCCCTTTGTTTCCCAGCTCATTTCTCTGTTGTGGATGTGTGTTACAGGAGATAATATTTCGCAACCAGGAGCCTTGTCCACCCATGTAAATATAATATTTTTTACCATATACCTCAATCACAAGTATTCCAGATACTTTATTGAAATCTTGGGGCGTAAATTTGACCTGAAACTTCACCGTTTCTTGAGGTTCTACAAAAAACGACCGTTCTCCGACGATTTGGAACTCAGGTTCACCTATAACCCAGATATAGAAAGGAATAACTTCTGTGCCGATGTTCTGAGCAGTAAATTCACTAATCACCGAATTTTTCAACGAGACACTACCAAAGTCCAGATTGCTATTTACCGCAGGTGTTATTATTAATGGGACATCTTTATCAATAGGAGGAATTTCAATTTCCCCTTCATTAGGGTTTTCCTGTGGAGTTATTGCATTCGAGACAAACAAATCAAAATCCCCTTCTGCATTTTGAAACTCTTTACGGTTTGAAATTCGGTCGCCATCCAGGTCTGCTGTTGCTCGTAGGTATAATCCACCACTTAAATTATAATTTTTTAAATCAATTGTAATTCCAACTTGACTTATAGCCCCCTGAATAAAGTATTGGATAGCCATAGGTTCTCCTAAGGTAATAATTTCCGCACTAAAGCGTTCAATTTCATCACAAGTAATGCCGTATAATTGTTGAATGGCGATACATTTACTACCCAGAGTATTATCCTTTTTTATCTGAACCCAATTAAAGTAATAAATGGCAACCAGTAAATCATGGTTTGGTACGGTTTCGTCTCTTAGAACGCGGTCTAATAATCTTGCATGAGCACGGTCAGGAATACCATTTTTATCTTCATCAATCTGGTCCGGGTCGGCATTGGGGTCAAAGGCTTTTATAATTTTTACAAAAATATTTTCGGCTTCAATATCTAAAACATAGGCAGTTGAAGAACAAAGTAATGATAAAATGAAACAAAAAGAAATAAATATTTTTTGTATTTGTGTTATTTTCATACTTTATTTAAAATTAAGTTGTTCGTTTTCCTATTAGACTATGTTTCCTGTAAAATAGATTTATAATATTTACATTTATTTAATGAATATCATTCCAACAATTTTAGTTCTATTATATTAAATTCACGAGGATAAAACAATGAAGTATTTTAAAACGGCACAATTTGTTCCCGGAAAGGGAGATGCATGGACTTATTACGAATGTGATGATAATGAAACGATACAACGACAATTGACCTATATCCCCGAAACAGAAGAAATTTCAAAAGTGCCTGACCCCATTGTAAAAAGGTTATACCGTCCTGAATTGTTAGAACCTTCCGCTGCAGAAGAATTTATATCCCTCTGGGAAAAAAAATAAACATTAAAAATATTAAATGGAGAAGTTAAATTGAAAATCAAAAATCCTTATTTGAATTCGGCAAATTCTATTTGGGTAAAAGGGAATTTACACACACATACAAGTGTAAGTGATGGTGCCTTCAGCCCACAGGATACTATAAACCGATATGCTTCTTTAGGCTATCAATTCCTTATGTTTAGCGAACACGATTTGGTGGCTCCTATAAATGGGCTGGACACAAAGGGAATGGTTATCATTCAGGGGAATGAAATAACAGAAGAAGGACCCCATTTGCTTCATGTAAACGCGAAAAAGAAGGTTAATCCCTATCTAAACCGTCAAAAGGTTCTGGATGAGATACGAAAAGATAATGGTTTTGCTATTATTTCCCATCCTAACTGGGAAGAGGATTTTAATCATTGTCCGCAGGAATTTTTGGAGACATGGGAAAATTACACGGGTATTGAGGTGTACAATGGTGTTGTTCGTTGTTTACCGGGAAATCCCTGTGCCACAGACCGTTGGGACTTACTTCTTTCTCAGGGAAAATTTGTCTGGGGATATGCCAATGACGATACCCATTGGGAAGAGAACTTCGGCGTTGCATGGAATGTTGCACAGGTTGAAAGTTTGACCCTGGAAAATGTCCTGAACGCTCTAAAAAATGGGAACTTTTACACCAGCACAGGAGTTGAGATAGAAAAAATCATTGTCAATTCAAATAAAATATCTCTAACTACCTCCAATGCTAAGAAAATTGCTGTTATTGTGGACTATGGTCGGAGAATTAAAGAAGTTCATGGGAATTCTATCTGTTATGAAATTAGCGATACTTTCCCATATTCCTACATTCGTTTTGAATGTTGGGGAGAAGGTGAAGCTCAAGCGTGGACGCAGCCTTTCCGTTTGGTATAAAAAATAGCCATAGGATTGTTTTGTATACAAAGAGTTTCTCAATAGAAAAGGTAAAAAGTAGCACTTGTGTTTATACCCATACATTCCCTCTTTTTCTCTTCCCTGTTTTATCTCGTCAGTAAGGATGTTGAGAAAATCGTTTAAATGGCGTTTGTCCTGATGTTCCAAAATTTCCCTTAAAAGGTTGAAAATAGAATTACATTGTTCAATAATATTATCATAGTAAATCTTTTGCTTTTAAACGAATTGCTTTTTCTTGTTAAAACGCAAAGATAGTACATTTTTTGAAAAATGAACGGCTTTGTATCAAGATAAGAAAGAGATAAATTGTGGAAGAGTGATATGTGTTTTATAGATTTATTGCATGTGAAATTTACTAATGACAAGGAGCTGTCTAATGAATAATCGAGATTGTTACGGAAAGCCTATATATTTTTTCTTATTTCTATTTTGTTGCGTGATTTTTCTTTCTGGAAGTAGTTCCTGGGCAACTCCAATTCAGATAAGTAGTATTGAGGAGTTACAGAAGATAGGCAATGATGCAAACTACCCCTTAAATGGAGTATATGAATTAACAGAAGATATTGACGCAAGTGCCACATCAAACTGGAATGAAAAAGCGGGATTTAAACCTATAGGAACATTTAATAATCCATTTGCAGGTGATTTTAATGGCAAAGGTTACAAGATAAAAGGTCTTGTCATATCGCGGGCAGATGAAGACGATATAGGATTGTTTGGCTATGTAGATGCAGGCGGTAAAGTTCATAATCTCCGTTTGGAAAATGTTTCAATTAAGGGTAATTCGAATGTAGGTGGGATTGTCGGACGAAACGAGGGAGTAGTAACTCAGAGTTGTGTTAATAGCGGAACGATAAAAGGAGCCGATTATGTTGGTGGTCTTACAGGACAAAATGTAGGAACAGTAAGTCAGTGTTATAATCTTGCGACGATAACAGGAAATAACCGCGTTGGGGGACTTATAGGCGAAAATCTGGCTTCCGTTAGTAATAGTTACAATTCAAGTTCCGTTACAGGGAAAGATTATGTTGGGGGACTTATAGGCTATAATAATAGCCAGGGAAATAATGTAACTAATTGTTATAGTAGGGGAACGGTCAGGACTACAGCCGCTTCCACAGAAGAACGCATAACAGGTGGACTTATCGCAAAAAAAGAAAGTGGTAATATTAACAATTGTTACTGGGACATAAATGCGTCGGGGCAGAGTACTTCTGATGGAGGCACAGGAAAAACAACGGAGGAAATGAAACAGAAAGGCACTTTTATAAATTGGGATTTTGAAACCGTTTGGAGAATTTATTCCAGTGATGTATATCCTTATCCCTATCCTTTCTTACGGGATATTAGTCCGGGAAGTATCATTGTGGACAGTGTTGGAGAATTACAGAAGATAGGAAAGATTTATCCTTTAAATGGCGAGTTTGAATTAATTAAAGATATTGATATGTCGGGCATAGATTTGCCTCCTATTGGAACGAACAAAGATAATCCCTTTAAAGGCAAATTTGATGGGAAAGGATATAAAATAATCGGTCTAACAATTAATCGAACTTCCGAAAACTATGTTGGTTTATTTGGCTATGTTGATACAAAAGGCGAGATTAAGAATTTGAACATAGAAAATGCTTCGGTATCAGGGTCTTCTTTCGTTGGTATATTGGCGGGTCAAAGTTATGGTACCGTGAGTAATTGTTATACAGAGGGTTCTGTATCCGGGTATACCAGTGCTTCTTCAAGCACTTCTTCCTCTATTGGTGTATTAATAGGTCAAAATCATGGGACAGTGAGTAGTTGTCGTGCAAAGGGTTCCATTTCAGGCTCTACAAACATTTCTTCTATCGGAATATTAGCGGGTCAAAATTATGGCACTATAAGTAGTTGTCATGCAGAAGGTTCTGTGTCCGGGTATGCTTCGATTGGTGGTGCCGTAGGTTCAAATTCTGGCAAGATAAGTAGTTGTTATGCAGAAGTTACAACGCAGGGGAGTATAAATGTTGGTGGTTTGGTAGGTGAAAATAATAATGAAATAAGTAACTGTTATGCTACGGGTTCTGTTTCCGGTATTTTATATAGTGGCGGTCTTGTAGGCGGAAACTATAGGGGCACAATAAATTATTGTTATTCAGCAGGTCCTGTATCAAAAACTTCAGGGGCTTCATATATTGGCGGACTTTTGGGATATAATCATTTAGGTACGGTAAGTAATTCGTATTGGGATACAGAAACATCAAAACAGAGCAGTTCTGCGGGTGGCACTGGTAAAACAACGGCAAAAATGAAACAACGAGCCACTTTTGCAGGTTGGGATTTTGAAAAGGTATGGTATATAAAAGAAAATGAATCGTATCCGCAATTAATATCCCAATTTGTTGGTTTAAATGTTGTTCCAGATGTGGTCGGTATGAATCAGAATTCCGCACAGACTGTAATAAAGTCTGCAAATTTGACAGTAGGGGATGTTATACAGGAATGTAGTAATGACACATCCTCAGGGAATGTTATAAGTCAGAATCCCCCAGCGGGAACTCAAGTAGACCCGGGTTCCGTAGTTACTATTAAGGTTTCCACAGGTGCATGCCCAATGACATTAAAAGAATTAAAGAACATAATAAAGAAGCGTTTTTCACTATTGGATGCGAATGGAGATAACTTGATAAGTTGGGATGAATTAAGTATTGTATATCCCTGGTTAACTCGAGAGATATTCAGTCAAATAGATACCAATGGCGATGGGAATATCAGTCAAGACGAAGCAACAACAAAGAATGCTTGTGGCTGTACCAGCAAATCTTTTGGCAACGATTCCTTATGGAGACATCTATTTGATTTTATATTTATTGGAATATTATTGTTTATGATGAACGGTTCACGATTAAATAAATAAAGATTGTTGATATACAGTAAGTTTCGAGAATTCTCTCTATTGTTTTGTTGAGTTATATCCTATAATTTTGTGATATTATTGGCAGAAAAGGAAACCTTTTTTATGTAATTGGGTATTAAATTAGTATATTATATTTTTCAGGAAAAAAAACTGTAATAAAATCGAATGAAAACAATATTCTATATTAGGTAAGATAAGAACTTAATATACAGGAGTCTGAAAATGAAACATATAAAAGAATTAACCACCTTGCACAAAGCAGAAATTGAAACGACTTTGAGTATCGGACAGATATTAACCCTTGTTGCAAATATTTTATCTGTCGTGGCTCAGGCTTTTGTTGCTAAAGAAGGAGGTTCAACTTCTTCTAAGTAGTTAAAATAAAAGGAGATAGAAATAATGAAAAGAATTCAATGTATCACTGTAAAACCATCAAAGGCACAGCAAGGACAAGGTTCTAATTTTTGCACGAATATCGAAAGCGATTACCAGGCATTTCTTTGTTTCTTACTTTCTGTGCTTACGAATTTCTTCCTGCCCTTAGCAGAAATAAAAAAACCACAAGAAACAACAAATACTACAACCAGTTCATAAAATACGGGACAATTGAAGTTTGTAAAATACTGTATATTTAGTATAATAGATTTATAGTTTAAAGGTATTTTTATGAAACATATCAAAAAACAGACATATAACAGACCTGTTCAAGCGGTTACTGTTGATGTTCTTTTGACTCTTTTTCTACAAATATTAGAAGCCGTTCGAACTTTGCTTGAAACGAGAAATACAGATAACACCTCAACATTGGACGGAAGTGGTAAGTGAGAATGGTTCGGAAGAAGATACATATAAAGAAAATAACACAGCCTATCGCTGCAAGTGATTTTCCTTTTACCACTGTAAATATAATAAAATTTATTGAAGATATTATAAAGATTTTTATTCCTGTTTTTAAGAACAAAGACCCGGAAGCACCGCCACCGAGTACCGGTACAACGATGCCGACAACAACAAATACATCTTCAAGCAGTTAAATAAATTTGTATATAATAACAATCAAAAAATTGCAATATGGGAAAGAGGAATATGAAACACATTCGAAAAATGACATTACGGAAAGCCGACGCTTTTACAAACTTCTTAAATGCAGTGTGGCGTGCCTGGCAGGATTTCCGTTACGAAAAGAAAAACGAAATTGGTTTTTAATTTTTCGTTATCATAAGCAGGGATTTTTTTCGATTGTATCCATGCCATCGTAGGGCGTGGAGGTGCGGAATTTTAACTGCGGGATGTAACCTTTCTGTATGATAAAAAAAACTCATGCGATTATTCGCAATGCAGACCGTTTTGATGCTAAAGAACTCCTTCGTTTCTATCTGCACAAACCTATATTTGCTTCCCTGCTGGATACGAAACGGGAACCGCTCATGCCCAATCTGAGCGAGTTAGAGGAACTTCTGCAACATAAAGATGCGGCTCAGTCCTTTTATGCAGTTGAAAATAAAATGGGCGACATTTGCGGTTTCGTTGTCCTGAAAGGGATAAATCCCGAAGCACTTTTTGGAGAGATAATGCTTCTTTTTGAAAATGAAACATACGAAAGAGAAGAGGTTCTAATTCAAGAAGCACTGGAATTTATTGAGACGCGGGCATTTGAACAACTCCATCTAAGAAAATTAATGACGACCTGTTTGGATGAAGAGGAAAATCTGCGAAACTTTTTATTAAATCATTCCTATCAATGCGAGGGATGTATGCGAGAGGTGCTATTTACCTCTGGAAAATGGCATAATCTTGAGACATGGGCAAAATTTCAAATAACGAAAGTTTGTCGGAAGAATTGAAATAAGAAGGGTTTTTTCGTGAGTATTATTACAAAATCTTTTATCCGTAGAGCAGACCGAGACGACTTAGATACACTCATCCGCTGGATGGAAGATGAAGATTTTCAATATTTTTTATATGGTGACCCTGCCCGTTCTCCGCGAACTATTCGTGAACAGATTATCGGATTTCTAAGTAAAAATACAGGAAGTCCTATCCCTGCCAGTGTCTATTTTATCGTTGATTCTCCAGAAGGACCTTTAGGTATGATTTCACTACAAAATATTAGTTGGCGAAATCGTTCCTGCAATCTGGATGTATATATAGCCCCGGAACATCGAAATCATCTGACCACGGGGATTAATGTTTTTCGTGCATTAGAGTATGCCTTTGACGAACTCAATTTACATCGTATTACCGCTATTATTTATTCCTTTAATAAACCTTCATGGAAATTATTGGAATTTCTGGGAGCCCAAAGGGAACTTACGCTGAAAGACCACATTACCCGAAACGGTGTCTGGCATGATGTTTATGTTTACGGCTTGCTAAAAGAGGAATTTCAAATCTGGCGTAAGAAAAATACTGAACATACAAGGGAAATTACCCTGCAAAAAATGGCAGAAAGCATGAAGAACCATCTGGAGAAGTCTCTGTGAGTATCAGGATAATTCTTGTCGTCCTCTTCTCCATGTATTTTCTACTGGAATTATGCCGCCATTTTTTCCAAATTCAGAAATTAACTGCAATTGTAAAAATCATTCAGTCTCTTTTACTTATTTGTGCGGTTGTTTATTTGATTGTTCAGCAAATACTCCCGAGAAATTTATTCTTCGTGCCGAACTGGATTACAGGATTGTTATTAGGGCATATTTTATACACTCTTGGTTTTCTTATCATAGTAGGTTTTAATCCCATCGTTAAAAATCAATTTCTATCCTTTTTACAGGTATGCCGTTTTTCTTTTCTTTCGCCTATGATATTAGGTAGAACTTTCATTGTTGCACTTACAGAGGAAATTATTTATCGCGCTACTATCCAGCCTATTCTGATAGGAATAATCGGTAATGTTGTTATTGCCATTCTGATAGTATCCATCAGTTTTACCTTAGTGCATGAACATATTTTTAAAAATCAATTACGGCAGAATGTCGAATTTTTGATATTCTCTGTTATTATAAGTATTCTCTACCTGATTACAAATGATTTAGGTTTTGTAACAATTGTCCATTTCATTCGTAATATGGAAAGCAATTACCTGGAATTTCAGGAGAAATTACAGGAAACAAATGACCCTGAGAAATGTTTGGACGAGTTAGAAAGGACCCTGTTTGAGGTAAGCGGAGTTTCTTGATGTATAACAACGAATTAAATACAAATGTAAATAAATATACAGTTTATCTTGATGCGGTGTCGAAGACCTTTCACACATCCCACTTTCTATATAAAGATGAAGAAACAGGGAAGAGGAGTTTGATTAAAAAGAAGGAAGCCTGCGCCGCAGATAAAATAACTTTTGGTATTATGCCCGGTGAGATTATGGGGTTATTAGGTCCCAATGGTGCTGGAAAAACAACTACTGTAAAAATGATTTCGGGACTGGTAAAGCCGGATAGTGGAACGGTTTATGTAGATGGTATGAATGTGGAAAAGAAGCGAAAGCAGGTTCTTTCACAAATCGGGGTTGTGCTTGAAGGAACGCGGACCAGTATCTGGCCCCTGACACCTCTTGAAAACCTTTATTATTATGGAAATTTGCGAAATGTCCGCGGGAAAGTCCTTAAAGAAAGAGCCCATCAATTGCTCGATTTTATTGGACTGAATGATAAAAAGGATATAGAAGTCCGTAAACTTTCACGAGGGCAAAAGCAAAAATTAGCAATATGTATCGCTTTAATTGCAGACCCCAAGATTATCCTGTTGGATGAGCCGACTACAGGTCTGGATGTTCAAAGCAGTCGCTCGATTAAGGACAAAATTTTAGAACTAACACGGAAGCACGGTCGTTCTGTTTTAGTTACAACCCATGATATGCATGTAGCCCAGGAACTCTGCGACCGTATTGGAATTATTAATAAAGGGAAATTAATTACCTGCAAACCTACTTCCGAACTGCTGGAACTATTTTCAAAACAAATCTTTTCGTTACGGTTAGACCGTAATCTGGCAGATGGGGACCTGGATACCCTTGCTCCACAGATTACCCTTCTTCAAACAGACCTGACAGCAGATGGACCTACAATTACTGTGCAGGTGCCGGAACCGTATGCAGAACGTTCGGAAGCATTATATCTTTTATTTGAAACACTCCGCAGAAAAAAATATCAATTACGCTCTATACAGCAAAAACAGGTAAATTTAGAATATATCTTTTTACAACTTACAGGAGAAAAACCCGTACTTGACGGGATAAAATTAGAAGAACAGGAATAATATCATGCTTGGCTTCTTACTTATTATGAAGGCAGAGATTATACGCGGTTGGATTATTACCCGACGCTACTGGTTTCGCACTTTGACGGGACTTATTATCGGGTATGGAATGCTCATGATACTTATCGCCGGTTTTTTTTATAGTCAGCCCGCTATAGAAAAAGGAATAAATCAACTGGATGACCCAACTCGTGCTACCAACTATATTTTAGGTTTTATTATTGGTTTATTTGCCTTCGGTGTAATTGGTATGTTCACACAGGGTATTCAAGGTATGGCTCAAACAGGTGTGTTAGAACAATTATGTATGAGCCCTTATGGACTGGTAACAAATTTTCTTGCCCGTGCCGTAGTTGCGTCCGTAACAACAATTTTTTATTCCGCTCTTATGGTTTACTTTGTGGTGATTAGTGTTGGTGGAAAACTATTTTTTGACCCCATCCCTGTGATTGTTTTGCTGACCTTATCCTTTATTAACCTGTTAGGGTTTGGGTTCATGGTGGGTGGACTGGTTCTTGTCTTTAAGCAAGTAGGGCAACTGACGATTATCGTGCGGATGGCATTGTTTGCATTAGCCATTTTTGCCCGCGAAGAATTTTTACAGCAAGGTTGGCTTATATCTCTTTTTATGCATGCCTTGCCTATTACAGACGCTTCTATCTGCTTAAAATATGTGCTTGTAAAAGGACAACAGGTAGCCCCGGGACAATTTATGTCTGTATTTTTCCATCCCTGCTTCTATTGGCTCTGTGCCAGTTGTATCATTTGGACATTTATTGGAATTTCCCTGTTTAAGATAATGGAAAATTATAGTAGATATAAAGGCACATTAGGGATTTATTAATGAGCAAGATAAGACCCATATATACCTTTGAACGAGAGGGGAGGTTTTTTGCAGTAGATGTGTTTGATACCTTTTGTTTTGAATGCGACAAAATCACGCACGATACCCTGCCATATTATCCTGAAAATACACAGAATAAGATATTAAATCTCCTATCCGCACAGTATTCGGAAAAAGAACTGCTGGAAGTCTGGAATGAACTTGAATACCTTCGTTCTATCGGGTCTATTCTGAAATATCAAAAAATAGAGAACTGGGCTCAATCCCTTACACAAACTCTTCATCTCGATACCCTTTCTTTCTTGATAGATGAAAACAGCCTATCCCAAATGCAGAAGATTATTTCATTGGCTATGCTAAAAGCAGTGCCTTATATTCAGGTAAATCAAAAATTCCGTATCAATTTATGGCTTCATCAAAAATTCGAAGCACTTCAAGACATCCTCAGCGTACTACATGAACTCATCCATGAAAATTTTGCGGTTAAAGATAAAAATGTGCAGATAAATCTATACCTGCCTGTTATGGGTTATATAAAGAAGAAATTAAAGATAGAAGATAGGGAAGAACTATTTTTAGTTTTTCCAAACATTTCTACGGAATTTATAAAGCAGATAGAAAATTTTAGTGAAACGGATTTTCTTGATTTTATAAACAGTCAAAATGGATATATTCTTTTCCTTTCGGAAGAATTGCCTTTTAGCCCGACTGTCGAGAAAATTTTTGATTATGGTGTAAAAAAAGTAATAATAGATTTATTTGCCCCACTTGTCTTAAACCCTGATATTGAGATTGAAGCATTCTTCCGAGAATTAACGCAATTGACCTCGATGTATACGCAACAATTAAAAAAAGGGAAGCGATATATCTTGGAACCCCTTATGCAGTTATTCCGGAACATTCAACAGGGCATTCCTATAAAACGGAGAGACCCTGCAGGGTTACAGGAATGGTTTATAACACCTACCGGCGATGTTTACGGTGGGTATTTATACTATAAAAAGAATACCTGCTTTATGGGAAATATTCAGAAAGATGAAATCCCTCTTAAAGAAACCGAAGGGCTATATCATCTGGGGGTTCATACAACACCTGCATGTATTACTTGCTGGGCTCAAAATTTCTGTGGTGGTGGACATGGAATGATACATTACCGATATACAGGGAAAGTAAATGAGCCCAAAGAGGAATGGTGCATAGCCCAACGGCAATGGATAGAAGAAGTGATTGTTCGTTATCAAGAATTGAACAATGCAGGTATTACCCTTTCCTCCGATATACCTGTAAATATGGATATTCAAAAGCCCGGCAAATTAACTGTTCTGAAGCATATATTCCGTAGTTTTTTTAAAGAGCAAATTTCTATTCGACCCCTTCGACCTCAGGATGAAGATTGGCTTGCTCCATGGGAAACATGGAATAGTAATATCTATTTCACACTTAAAAATGGGAATATTTTAACAACCACAAATCATGAAAAGGAACAAGAAATTTTGAATACCGCAAGGGATTATGAGGAATGGGTTATTATTGATAAAAAGACAAAGCCTCGGGGACTAATAAAAATACAACCTCATACAGTTCCCAATCTATCCGTAGTGTATTTATATTTTCATAATCCAAACGATTATACCAATAAAGATATTCAGGATAATTTCCAGATTCTATTTGGTCAAATCAAAAATCGTTTTCCTAAAAATCGCTGGCTTATCTATGTTAATCCTGACGACACACCGCTGGTCTCTTTTATTGAAAAACTCCAATTCCAGAAAGCAGGCACTTTTCGGGATGCTCTATTTTTGCATAATAAATACCACCCCGTTGATATTTACATGGCATAGAAAAACAAAAATATGCTTGGGGTGTTGTAATCTATCATACCAACAATCCGTGAAGAATGATTGAAAAAAATAAGACCAATGTGACCCGTGTGTCCCATGAGATATACGAGATAATTAAAAAAGAGAATAAAAAACTATCCCATACGATTGTGATAAACCCGATAGACACACCATACCCCATACCCATATAATAGAAAATGTATTTTATCTAATAGTGGTGAGGGTATGTCGGAAGGTGTGATCTTCCTTTTACCTTCATTTGTCTCATGGGTCACATCTGGCTCATTCTTTGTAAAGGGGAAAGTATTACAGGTCGTTGTCTATTTCTTTTAATTTTATTTTCGTAAAGGCATCAATTATTTGTGGGTCGAAATGTTTCCCTCGTTCTTCCAGAAGGTATTCTAATGCTTCCTCGTGTGAAGCCACACCCGTGCGGTAATTGCGTCGGGAGGTCATGGCACAGTAAACATCGAGCACTTTTAATATGCGGGAAAGAAAAGGTATCTGTTCGCCTTCAAGACCTTCGGGATACCCATCTCCATCGTAACATTCGTGGTGTGATGCAATCACCTCTACCAATTCCGGGAAGATATTCCATTCTTTCAGCATGTTGGCTCCAATGTGAGCGTGTGATTTTAAGAGCACCCATTCATCATAAGTAAGCACCGTTTTTTTCAGTAAAATATCGTTGGATATACTAAGTTTCCCAATGTCTCTTAACACACATCCATGTTCTAAAATCCACAATTGATTGGAAGTGAGGTCTAATACATTCCCTAACTCTTTTGCTAATTTTACCATGCGTTGTGCCCCACCTAAAGGAATACCTTCGCGGGCGTCAATGGCATTGGCAATTAAATAAAACAAAGCATCATATTCATTTCTAACAGTGCGTATGATATCCATCACAGTGTCTATCTGGGAACTTTGTGTAATCGCCATCATTACACCGGAGAAAAAGGCAGATTCGTTTTGAGAATCTATAATGATAGGGGTATCATCATCTTTAAAAGCATTTTTTACTTTCTTTAAAACCTGAGGTGATAAGGTAGAAGAAACAATCCGAAAGTTCATCTTTATGACTCCTCTTTCTTCTTGTTGCGTATTTCAGGGAAAGAATCCGGGAAGGTAACACGAACCCTTTTGGAAAAATTGATATATAAATAACAAACAATAAAGTAAATTAAAGAACCAATGGTTTCGTATGCTATCTTGCCTAATACAAGGTCGTAGTAATCGGGTGGAAATTCGACCAAGGAGAATAAAAGAGCCATTCCGAGAACTAAGGAACATAGAAAGGAGATTAGATAGGCTTTTGTTATTCGCACAGCCCCGTTCCATAAGGATAGAATGCTTGCACCTGCGAAAATGCTGAATAAAATTACAAAAGACCGCAAACCCGATTCAACAATCAGAAACAGCCGCAAACCGGGAATGTAATCAAAGTCACCTGAGGCGTTCTGATAATCATTTATAAGATTATAAATCCCGACGAAAGGCGTCAGGAAAATAAACACGATACAAAAAAACAAAAGAAAACCTCGAACACCCGGTTCCGGTCCTCTTTTGATTTGTGATTCAGAACTATTTTCGCTAAACAAACTCATATAAACAAACCACTTTGCCTTCTATAATAATAATTTTTATTAATACATTATTCTATACTATTTTGTGTTTTCATGTTAAAAAGAAAAGCCTGACGAATTCGTTCTGCAAGCAAAGTATTTCTACGAATGGATTGCGTAGATTTGACAGCCTTTTGAATTGCATGTGGAGAGCCGATAATCGTTACCATTTTTTTGGCTCGTGTAACAGCAGTGTAAAGGACATTGCGTTGTAAAAGCAAATAATGTTGTGGAAGTAGAAGGAGAATAACCACCGGGTATTCACTCCCCTGGGATTTGTGTACTGTAGCCGAATAAGCCAGACTAATCTGGTCTAATTGTTCTTGGGTATATAAAACAGGACGGTCAGGTTCAAATGTAATGGTAATATAACCCTTATCCGTATCCACCTCCGAAATAATACCTATGTCCCCATTAAAAACATCCTTTTCATAGTTATTTTTTATCTGCATAACTTTATCCCCGATGCGAAAAGAGGTGTTTGGTATGGGTTTTCCTTTGGGATTAAGTACTTCCTGTAAACGATAGTTCAAATGATGAACACCGCCATCACCACGACGCAGAGGAGCAAGAACTTGAATATCTTTTATCGGGTTGTATCCAAATCGTTGTGGAATGCGTTCTTGAACAATATGCAAAAGAGTTTGTAATGCGGATTGACTATCTGCACGACGGATAAAGAAGAAATCTTTCTGATTGAATTCTGGGAAGGAGCCCTGATTAATTCGATGGGCATTTACGATGATACCGCTTTGAGCCGATTGACGATATATCGTTTTTAATCGAATAACAGGAAATGCCTGACTGGCTATAAGGTCAAATAAGACATTACCCGGTCCTACGGAAGGCAGTTGGTCTACATCGCCTATAAAAACGATATGAGAAGTAGATGGAACCGCACAAAGAAGATACCAGAGCAAAGTCTGGTCTATCATAGAACTTTCATCTATAATCAACAAATCGCAAGGAATTGGATTTGTCTCATCTCGAGCGGGTTTTGAGGTTTGTGGATTAAATTCAAGTAATCGGTGTATAGTGCTGGCAGGATGTCCTGTAACGGCTTCCATCTGCCTGCCTGCTCTTCCTGTGGGTGCAGATAAAACAACACGCACGGGATAATCTTTCAGGAAATATACAAGCGTTTTTATTAAGGTTGTTTTTCCAGTGCCTGGACCTCCTGTGATAACGGTTATTTTGGAGGAAAAAACTTTTTGTAGGGCTTCCTTTTGTTCGGGGCTTAATTCGGGTAATCCTTTATGCGAAGTTGAAAAGAATTGTTGTATCGGCAAATGAGGTGGCAAACTACTCGGCGAATGATATAGCCGTTTTAAGTGTTTGACACATTCATTTTCAATAAAATAGGGGAAAGGTAGATAGACACTGTCATTTTCCATGCATATCCTATTGGCGTCATTCATTTCCTTTAATACAGGGGCAATCTGATTTTCTTCCAGAGATAGCAATTCAGAAGTTAATGAGATAACTTCTTCATAAGGTAAGAAAACATGTCCATCATTTTCCGCATCGTGTAAGGTATAGCGAATTCCGGCTTCGATACGGCTGGGATGTTCAGGGCTAATCCCTAACTCTTTTGCGATACGGTCGGCTGTTTTAAAGCCGATACCCTGAATTTCCGATGCTATCTGAAAAGGGTCTTCTCTTAGATATGTTAAAGTTTGATTTCCGTAATGCTTGTATAATTTTGTTGCCAATCCTATAGGGATATTATATTGCTGTAAAGTAATCAGCATTTCCATAAACTCTTGCTTTTCTTTCCAAACCTCGTGGATTATTTTTGCTCTCTTTTTCCCTAAACCCCGAACAAGAGCAAGTTTTTCTGGCTCATGATTTAGTACATGTAAGGTATCGGCCCCGAATGTTTTTATTATCCGTTCTGCATATCCACTTCCCACGCCCGGTATGGCGCCCGAAGCCAGAAATTGAGCAATGGCTTCTGCGGATGAAGGTTGAAGTAATTCCATATTTTGGGTTTGAAATTGCGGACCGAAACGAGGATGAATAATCCAATGCCCTGAAATCCGAACCGTGGCTCCTTGCGATATAGGAAGGGACTTGCCAACGATAGTGATTAGATGATTTGTGTCTTTGCGTCGTAAACGGGCAACAAAGAAACCACTGGAAGCATGCTCGTAAACAATTTGTTCAATAAGTCCCTCAATTTCTTCGGGTCCGAACTCTTTAGGTGTAAACGGGATTTCCAGTGAATAAGGGTCCATTGAGGTAAACTTTAGTTATCTTTTAGGTCGGACGGGTCGGATAAGTCAGACAGGTCAGACCTTTTTTATCTTTATCCACGAACGGAAACAGGCTTTTGTTCCTTAACCGATTCTATCTCTGCTTCGATAAGGAGCAATGTTTTATATGCTTCCTCGGATGGAATAATATCCGAATCGCGGTCTTTTTGTAAACATTCCAGAAAGTGTTTTAATTCTCCTTCGTAACCATCTCCTTTGAGAACTTTAATCGGTTTGGGTTTACCTCGATTGGGATAATAAGTGAGCGATAAATCGCGAGACATTTCCAGAGTTCCCTGTTCCATTGCAATGGTAAAAGTCATCGAGAAAGGATAAGTCGTGCTATATTCCCAGGCTCCTTCCGCAACAACCCAATGGCGGTCTGGATAATTATAACTGGTAATAATATGGTCAATTCCTCCCGGGGCAAGACTTACACCCAAACTCTGAACAGTCTTGGGTTTGCCAAATAAATAGCGAACAAAATCTGCATCGTGAATATGAAGGTCAAGGGCACATCGGCCAGAGTGTTGTGAAGATTGAAGCCAATTTTGCCAACTCCAACCGGGAAGAGGACTAATCCTGCTAAATTTTGCTGTACGCACTTTCCCATATTTGCCGCTCTCAACCATTTCTTTTGCAACGATGTAAGAGGGCCAGAACCGAATGCAATGAGCAATGTATAAATGCCTTTTGTATTTCTTTGCGGCTTTTATCATTTCCATTGCTTCGGTGGAGGTGCGAGCCATAGGCTTTTCACAAATTACATGTTTCCCTGCTTGAAATGCTTGTATTGTAGTAGGAGCGTGAGCAGGTGTGGGTAATGTTATATCTAATA